>JAOPXF010000306.1 GCA_025965295.1 Nocardioides sp. | reverse complement strand
ACCCGCAGCTCGACGCCGTCGGCCTGCGCGGCCGCGATCGCCCGGGTGATGGCCCGGTGCAGCCCCGGCGTGAGGTGGTCGGTCTCTCCCACGCCCTCCGGCGCCACCGCTTCCGGGGCGGCGGCGGGCCGCGTCCTCGACCCGGCCAGAGCGTGCTGCCCGGCGACGAGGGTGACCAGGACGAGGGCCAGCAGACCCAGCCGGCGGATCATGCGAGCCTCCGGACCATCGGCAGCCTCGATCGCGTCAGCAGCGCTGCGCCACCGGCCGCGATGAGGGGTACGACGAGCACGGTGATGAGCAGGTTGTGCCACGGCAGCACCAGCGGATACGGGCTCGTGGCGACGTAGCCGGAGGTGCGGGCCGTGGCGTTCAGCGCCCGGACCATCCCGATCGCAGGCACCAGCCCGGCGATCGCGCCGAGCAGCGTCCCCAGACCGGCCGTGACTGCCGACTGGAACGCCGCGAGCGTACGGCGGGTCACCGGGCTGGCGCCGACGGCGGCGAGGGTCGCCAGGTCGGCGCGGCCATCGGCGGCAGCCAGGCCGGTCGCGATCCCGGAGGCGCCGAGAACGATGACGGCACTGCCGACGACCAGGGCCAGCAGGCTCGCGCCGTAGTGGTTGGAGTAGCCCCGCTCGATCGACACGCCCGCGTCGGCGTCGACCTGGGCGAGGGCCGAGGCGATCCGGTCCTGCTGGTGGGCGGTGGGCGGTTTGGCGGCGCTGGCGATGACTCCCGCGACGCCCACCGGCACCCGCAGCCGCGTGGCCGCGGCGGGCGACAGGACGATGTCCTGCCCGCCGTCCCGAGGAAGGCTGTAGGCCGACAGCGTGATCGAGCGCAGGGGCACGCTGGCGCCGTCCTTGAAGACCTGGAGCTGCACGGTGCCGTTCTTGATGCTCCCCGCCGGGACCACGGCTCCGCCGTGCGCGAGCACGTCCCCTGCTCGGCGCAGGGCTTCCCCGCTGAGGCCGGTGACGGCGTGCACCGTCCCCGTGTCGCCGACCAACGGCGTCCCGAAGGCTGTGAAGCTCTTACCGCTGGCGAAGCTGAGCTCGTCGGGCACCTGGACGGTCAGCGCAGGAGGCGCCGCGTCCGAGGTCGCGAAGCCCACGCCCCGCAGGACCTGGACGGTGGCGTCCGGGAGGTCGGCCGCCAGGATCCGGCTGGACTGCTCCGCCGCGGTGACGGTGCGGATGATCGTCGAGCCGTAGACAGCGCTCGGCCGGTAGTTGTTCGCGTCGTACCGGTCGAGGCTGGCCAGGTAGGTCCCGACCGCGACCGAGCCGGCGACGGCGGCCAGGATCGCGGACACGGCCGGAGCGGTGCGGCCCCGGTTGCGGGCGCCGTCGCGCAGAGCCAGCCTCGGCCCGAGGGGCAGGACCCGTCCGAGCCGCCCGACCAGGCCGACGATGAACGGGGTGGTGGCGACCAGCCCGAGCTCGGCCATCGCCGAACCGGCCAGGATCACGTTGACGTTGCGGTGCGAGGCACCGGCCAGGGCGATCGCGGTGCCGGCGAAGGCGGCCAGCAGTCCGAGCACGGGGGTGCGCTTGAGGCTGCGCAGCGTGCCGCGGCGGCCGGTGAGGGCGGCGACGACGTCCTGCCTGGCGGCCTGCCGGGCGGGCAGCACGGCGGCGAGCAGGGCGGTGACGATCCCGACCGCGACGACGCCGAGCAGCTCGATCGGGCGCAGGTCGGTCGGGCCCGGGAGCGCATTGGTGCGCCCGGTGAGGGTGGGTTCGGCGAGCCGGGCGAGCACCAGGCCGCCGAGCACGCCGGTGACGCCACCGAGGGCGCCGAGCACGAGGCCACCGCCCAGGACGGTGCGACGGATGTCGCGCTTCTCGGCACCTGAGGCCGAGAGCAGGGCCAGGTCGCGGGTGCGGCGCTTGGCGCCGACAGCGAAGGCAGGACCGGCGAGCAGCACGATCTCCAGCAGCGTCATCCCGACCACCAGGGACACTGCCGTGATCGCCGTACCCGTCAAGCGGGACAGCGACGGCGGCACCGCGGGCTCGCCCGGGACCTTGAAGCGGGTGGTCACGAAGAAGCCGCTGCGGTTGGCGCGCTGCACGTCGGCCCAGGTCAGCGGGCGCGGCGCGTCGACCAGGACGCGCGAGGTGCCCTTGGTGCCGGCGGGGGCGCCGAGCACGGTGAGGCCGGACAGGTCGTCCGGCGCATCGACGAGGCCGACGACGGTGCGGGCTGCACCGGCCACGGTGACGTGACCGCCGATCCCGGTGCTGAGCCTGCGGGCCAGCGCGTGGCTCAGGACCACCTCGTCGGCCGTGCGCGCGGACCGGCCCGTCCGGTCGGCGTAGAGCCCCCGGGCGATCGGGTCGTCGAGGTCCAGGGCGCTCAGGTCGGCCCGGGTCGTCGACCGGCCGACGGAGACGCTGACCGAGCCGCCGTAGGTCTCGGGCAGGACCCGAGTGCCGGCGGGGAGAGCGCTGGCGAAGGCAGGCGCCGCGCCCGAGCGGGCGTTGTCGCCGGCGTCGAAGCCGCAGCCCCCTCCGCACTGCTGGACGATGCTCTTCTGCCCGGTGTCCTCCAGGATCGCGTCGGCCTGCCCCATGGTGCGGACGGCCTTCTGCTCCGGGGACAGCTGGTAGGTGCGGTAGAGCACGTCGGACGCGCCGACGCCCATGACGGGCAGGGCGATCATGGCCACGACCAGGGCGCTGCGGCCCTTGGCACGGCGGGCGTCGCGGCGGGCGATGCGCAGGGTGGCGGACAGCGCGCTCATGTGCGGAGCGCCTCCTCGGGCGCGCGGTAGACCGACTCGTCGGTGACCAGGCCGTCGCGCAGGAACACCACGCGGTCGGCCCAGGCGGCGTGCCGGGCGTCGTGGGTGACCAGGACACCGGCGGCACCGGCGTCGCAACGAGCGCGGAGCAGAGCCATGACGGCCTCTCCGGTGGTGGAGTCGAGCGCCCCGGTCGGCTCGTCGGCGAGCACGAGGCGGCGCTCGCCGACCAGCGCGCGGGCGATCGCTACGCGCTGCTGCGGCCCGCCGGACATGTCGTCGGGGAAGCGGTCGGCGAGCTCGGGGATGCCGACGTCCGCGAGCGACTCCAGGGCCTGCTTGCGGGCCTTGCGGGCGCTCGTGCCGTCGAGCTCGAGCGGTAGCGAGACGTTCTCGGCCGCGGTCAGCGCCGGGACCAGGTTGAAGTCCTGGAAGACGTAGCCGACCGACCGGCGCCGGACCCGGGCCAGCTCCTTGCCGGACAGGCCACCGAGGTCGGTGCCCTCCACGAGGACCCTGCCGGACGTCGGCTGGTCGAGGCCGCCGGCGAGGTGCAGCAGAGTGGACTTGCCCGAGCCGCTCGGGCCCATCACGGCCACCAGCTCGCCCGGGGCGACGGACAGCGAGATCCCCTGCAGGGCGTTGACCTTGCCCTCCCCCGCGCCGTGGGTCCGGACGACGCTGTCGAGCACGAGGACGCTCACCGGGTGACCTCGGCGCCCTCGCCCGCGGGCTGGTGGAGTGGCGCGGGCCGGCGGGCCTGCACCAGCCGGGTCTCGCAGTGGTCGAGCCAGCGCACCTCGGCCTCGGTCTGGAACACCATCGCGTCCAGGACCAGCAGCCAGGTCAGGTCGTCGGTGCCCTGGGCGCCGGCCCGGACCTTCAGGCGGGTGTAGTCCTGCAGGGCGCGCAGGCTGTCGGTGCGCTGGGCCTGGATGATCGCCCGCATGTCGACGTCCTCGCTGCCGACGGCCAGGGCCAGCTTGATGGCGAGCTCGTCGCGCGGTCGGTCCTCCCGTCGTACGGGCGTGGTGAACCACTGGGTCACCTCGGCGCGGCCGACGGCCGTGATCTGGTAGTAGCGCTGGCCGGTCTCGCTGGCGCCGCTGGCGGTGACGCAGCCGTCCCGCTCCAGGCGGCTCAGCGTCGTGTAGACCTGACCGACGTTGAGGGGGGACCCGGTGCGGGCCTCGAACTCCCCGCGCAGCTCGTAGCCGTACCGCGGCTGCTCAGCCAGCAGGGCCAGCAACCCGTGACGTACCGACATGCGCTCTCCTAGGTCATGCCTACCGGGTAGGCAGTACCCAGTATGCATACCGAGTAGGCGGTGCGCAAGTAAGGCAGCAAAAAGGGCGCTTCCCGATGTCGGGAAACGCCCTTGCTCGCGGTGCGGGGCCTAGGTGAGGGCCGGCTCCGTCTGCGTGATCATGCGGATGTCGTCCTCGACGTGCATCGTCGAGACGAGCGCGTCGTTGGCGGCCTTCACGCGGCCGAGCTCGTTCTCCAGCTCCAGCACTCTCGTGCGGAGCCGACGCACCTCCGCGGCGAGACGGAGATCGGTGCCTACACCGACATGACCAAGCAGGGCCTTCGCCATCGAAGAAGCCTCCACGCTGAGGGATCCAGTAAAGATCTGAAACCGCCTGGCAAGTGGCACAGGACCGGTGGTGAAAGAATGCCACGTGCGCAAGGGCGGGTCAAGGCTCAGGTCACGGGAAGGTCACGACAACCGCCCGAACCAGGACAAAGCCGCTCAGCGCTCGACGAAGCCGACCTCGCCGCGGGGCCCGCTCCAGCGGTCGGCGACGAAGTCCACCCGGCCGGGACCGGTCGCCAGCAGGGCCAGCAGCGCCCGGCAGGCCTGCTCAGACCCCTCGGCGACCACCTCGACCCGGCCGTCGGCCAGGTTGGTCGCGGAGCCCGTGAGCCCGAGCTCGAGCGCCCGCGCCCGGGTCCACCAGCGGAACCCCACCCCCTGCACGTGACCCTTCACGAAGGCCTGCAGACGGATCACCGCGGGTGCCGCGGCCGCGGCTGGCAGGCGGGGCAGGAGTAGGACGACCGGTTCATCCAGGCCTCGCGCCGCAGCGGGGTGCCGCAGCGGTAGCAGGGCTCACCCTCGCGCCCGTAGGCGTTGAGCGACCGCTCGAACAACCCGCTGACGCCCTCGGTCGAGACGTACAGCGCGTCGAACGAGGTGCCGCCCTGGGCCAGTGACTCGTTCAGCACGTCCCGCGCGTGCTGCAGCAGCTCGCGGGCCTTGGGCCGGCTGATCAGCTCGGTCGCGCGTCCGCCGTGCAGCTGCGCGCGCCACAGCGCCTCGTCGGCGTAGATGTTGCCGACCCCGGACACGAGGTTCTGGTCGAGCAGCTGCCGCTTGACCCCGGAGATCCGCCGGCGGACCCGGCGTACGAACTCGTCGTCGTCGAAGGCCGCGTCGAGGGGGTCGCGGGCGATGTGCGCGATCTCCGGCGGCAGCTCGGCGCCTCCCTCGGAGATCGACAGCCCCCCGAACATGCGCTGGTCGACGAAGCGCAGCTCGCGCCCCTCGTCCGCCCCCTCGAGGACCAGGCGCACCCGCAGGTGCCGCTCGTCGGGAGCGTCGGGCGGCTGCACGAGCAGCTGCCCGCTCATGCCGAGGTGGCCGAGCAGGGCGTCGCCGTTGTCGAGCGGGAGCCAGAGGTACTTGCCCCGGCGCCGGGCGGCCACGATCCGGCGCCCGGCCAGGGCGTCGGCGAAGCCGGTCGGACCGCGGGGGTCGCGGCGGACCGGCCGCGGGTGCAGGACGTCGACACGGGTGATCGTGGCACCCAGGACGTGCCGCTCCAGACCGGCGCGGACGACCTCGACCTCGGGGAGCTCGGGCACCGTGGCGCCGGCTCAGTCGGTCAGGGTGGCGCGGCGGGCGACGACGTGCGCGGCCGCGTCGGCGGCCGGGTCCTCGACGCCGAGGTTGCCGGCGATCTCGCCGTACGCCGTCTCCGCGGCGGCCTGCTCGGCTTCCTTCTTGGAGCGGCCCACGCCGTTGCCGTAGAGCTCGTCACCGACCCGGACCTGGGCGGTGAACGTCTTCATGTGGTCGGGGCCCTCGTCCTCGATGACGTACTCGGGCACACCGAGGCTGTGCTCGGCGGAGAGCTCCTGGAGGGAGGTCTTCCAGTCCAGGCCCGCGCCCATGGCCGAGGCGGCCTCGATGAGCGGGTCGAACAGCAGGTGCACGACCTCGGCGGAGGTCTCGATGCCACCGTCGCTGAGGTGCACGGCACCGATCACGGCCTCGACGGTGTCGGACAGGATCGAGGCCTTGTTGCGCCCACCCGTCGACTCCTCGCCGCGGCCGAGCTTCACGTGGTCGCCCAGGCCGATCTGGCGGCCGACCTCGGCCAGCGCGCGGGCGTTGACGACCGCGGCGCGCAGCTTGGCCAGCCGGCCCTCGGAGAGGTCCGGGTGGGACCGGTAGAGGGTCTCGGTGACGACGACGCCGAGGACGGAGTCACCGAGGAACTCCAGACGCTCGTTCGTCGGGAGGTTGCCGTTCTCGTAGGCGAACGACCGGTGCGTGAGGGCTCGCTCGAGCAGCTCGGGGTCCAGGATCGGATCCCCGAGCGCTGCTCGCAGCTCGCCGTAGTTCGTCAGCGGACCGTGGTCGCGATCAGAGAACCTGACGGCGGGTGGCACGAGCGCCGTACTGGCCGCAGGTGCCGCACGCGCGGTGCGGCAGGTGCTTGGCACCGCAGGCGACGTTCGCGCAGGTCACCAGGGACGGCGCGACGGCCTTCCACTGCGAACGACGGTGACGCGTGTTGCTGCGCGACATCTTCCGCTTCGGGACTGCCACTGTTCTCTCCTCTACCTGGGCCGGAGGGGTTCCGGCCGCTTGCGTCCAGCCCGGTGATTCCACCGACTGGTTTCAGTCTTCGTCCTGCACGAGCTTGGTCAGACCGGCCCATCGCGGGTCGATCGCAGCGTCATGTCCGTGGTCCGGATCATCGGCCAGGCGGGCGCCACACTCGACGCACAACCCGGGACAGTCCTCTTGGCACAACGGCTGGAACGGCAGCGCAAGCACCACCGCGTCCCGCAACACCGGCTCGAGATCGAGCAGATCCTTCTCGAGCTGGCTGGTCTCGTCGTCCTCATCGGGGTCGTGGTCGTGGTCGTCGTACACGAACAGCTCCTGGAACCGCGCGGACATCTCGTCCTTGATCGGTTCCAGGCACCGCACGCACTCGCCGACCAGCCCGGCCGTGGCCGAACCCGTGACCAGCACCCCCTCCATGACCGCTTCCAGCCGCAGGTCGAGTTCGACCGGCGAGCCTTCGGGGACCATGAGGACCTCGATGCCCAGATCTGCTGGTGCTGGAACCGTACGTGTCACTTCGCGCTGGGACCCCGGGCGGCGGCCGAGCTCGCGTGTATCGAGCACGAGCGGCGCTCTCGGGTCCAGATTGCTCAGAGGATCACTTCCGGGTCCGGGCACAAACAGATCGTTGTGAATCGTAACGGTCCGGGGCGTGAGGGTGCAAAACCGCCCCCCGGTGCCATCAGCCCTCCCCGGCCGCCCGGAGCTCGGCCAGCCGGGCGGTGAGCCGCTCGTTGACGAACCCGGGCACGAGGCCCGACACGTCGCCGCCGAAGGTGGCGACCTCCTTGACGAGGCTGGAGGCCAGGAAGGAGTACTCGGGGCTGGTGGGCACGAAGACGGTCTCCACGTCGGTGAGCGAGGAGTTCATCTGGGCCATCTGGAGCTCGTAGTCGAAGTCGCTGACGGCGCGCAGGCCCTTCACGATCGCGTGGATCCCCTGCTCCTGGCAGAAGGTCGTCAGCAGGCCCTGGAAGCCGTCGACGCGCACGTTGTCGAAGCCGCTGCAGGCCTCGCGGAGCATGTCGATCCGCTCGTCGGCGCTGAAGAGCCGATTCTTGGACTTGTTGACGCCGACGGCCACGACCACCTCGTCGAAGAGCCCCGAGGCGCGCGTGATGATGTCGATGTGGCCGTTGGTGACCGGGTCGAAGGATCCGGGGCAGGCGGCTCGGCGCACGGGGTCACTCCTGTGCTGCTGGGGGTCGTGTGGACGCGGCGTGACCGTACCAAAGCACGGTCTCGCCGTAGCGCTTCTCCCGGGTGTCGGTGAACGTGGCCGGCCAGCCCGGCTCGGGGCTGCGCGAGGAGCGCTCCACCACGACCATCGCTCCCGGCACCAGCCACTCGCGGTCGACCAGGGACGTCAGGTCCTGGGCCACAGCTTCCTCGTCGAGGTGGTACGGCGGGTCGAGGAACGCGATGTCGTAGGGCGCCGCGGGCGGGCGCTGGAGGGTGCCGGAGACCGTTGCGGCGACGACGTTGGCCTTGGGAAAGCCCAGCGTGCGCGCGTTGTCGGAGATCAGGGCGGCGGTGCGGCGGTCCTGCTCGACGAGGGTGACGACCCCGGCCCCGCGGGACCAGGCCTCGAGGCCCACCGCGCCCGAGCCGGCGTACAGGTCGAGGAAGCGCAGGCCGTGCAGCGAGCCGCACCACGACTCGACCGCGGAGAAGAACGCCTCGCGCACCCGGTCGCTCGTGGGTCGCGTATGCACACCCCGAGGTGTGGTGATCCTTCTGCCCCCCGCGGAGCCGCCGATGATCCGAGTCATCCCTTCTCCATGAAGTCAGACTGCCGTGATTGCTCCATCTCTGCCACCGCAACGGCAAGGAGTGGACTGTCGAGCAGGTCGGGGTCGTCGGCCAGGAGCGCGGACGCGCAGGCCCGCGCCTCGACGATCGTGTCCTCGTCGCGCAGCACCTTGAGGGTCTGCAGGCCCGACCGGAAGCCCGACTGGGACTTGCCGAGGACGTCGCCCTCGCGGCGTTGGGCGAGGTCGACGCGGCTGAGCTCGAAGCCGTCGGTGGTGCCGGCCACGGCGTCGATCCGCTCACGCGCGGGCGACGGGTTGGCGGCGTGGCTGACCAGCAGGCAGATGCCCGGGTGGCCGCCGCGCCCGATCCGGCCGCGCAGCTGGTGCAGCTGCGAGACGCCGAAGCGGTCGGCGTCGAGGAGCACCATCGCGGTCGCGTTGGCGACGTCCACACCGACCTCGATGACCGTCGTGGAGACCAGCACGTCGATGTCGCCGGCGGCGAAGGCCCGCATGGTGCGGTCCTTCTCCTCCGGCGGGAGCTTGCCGTGCAGGAGGGCGACCCGCAGCCCCTCGAGCGGCCCGGCGGCGAGCTCGGCAGCGACCTCCTCGACCGCGCTCAGCGGGACCGGCGGGGTGGTCGGGGTGGTCGGGGTGGCGAGGTTGCCGTCCTCGTCGACGTCGACCTGGTCGACCTCGCCCTGCTCGAGGTCGTCGCCGGTGATCCGCGGGCAGACGACGTACGCCTGGTGGCCCTTGGCGACCTCCTCGCGCACCCGCGCCCAGACGCGGTCGATCCAGTGCGGCTGCTCCAGGAGCGGGACCACGGTCGTCTGGATCGGCGCCCGGCCCGCAGGGAGCTCGGTCAGCGTCGACGTCTCGAGGTCGCCGAACACCGTCATCGCGACGGTGCGCGGGATCGGGGTGGCGGTCATGACGAGCACGTGGGGCGGGCTGACGGCCTTGTCGGTGAGCGCGGCCCGCTGCTCGACGCCGAAGCGGTGCTGCTCGTCGACGACGACCAGGCCGAGGTCGGCGAAGCCGACGCGGTCCTCGAGCAGGGCGTGGGTGCCGATGACGATGCCGGCCTCGCCGCTCGCCATCCGGCTCATCGGCCCGGTGCGCTGGGTCTTGGTCATCGACCCGGTGAGCAGCTCGACGGAGGTGCCCTCGTCGGCGCCGCCCAGCATGCCGCCTGCCGCCAGGTCGCCGAGCATCGCGGTGATCGAGCGGTGGTGTTGCTGGGCGAGGACCTCGGTGGGGGCGAGCAGGGCGGCCTGCCCGCCGGAGTCGACCACCCGCAGCATCGCGCGCAGCGCCACCAGGGTCTTGCCGGAGCCGACCTCGCCCTGGAGGAGGCGGTTCATCGGGTGCGCCTGGGCGAGGTCGTCCTCGATCTGGGCACCGATCTCGCGCTGGCCGGCGGTGAGCTCGAACGGCAGCCGCGCGTCGAAGGCCTCCAGCAGCGAGCCCTGCCCGCCGGAGCGCGGCGAGGCGCCGAGCGCCCGCACGGCCATCCGCCTGCGGCCGAGCACGAGCTGGGTGACCAGCGCCTCCTCGAAGCGGAAGCGCCGCTGGGCCCGGTCGACCTGCTCGCGCCGCTCGGGGGCGTGCACCCAGTCGAACGCCTGCCGCACGCCGAGCACGTCGTAGTCCTCGCGCACCGTGTCGGGCAGCACCTCCGGCAGGTCGTCGACGTCCGTCAGCGCGATCGCGACCGCGCGCTGGAGGTCGCAGGACTCGACACCCTTGGTGAGCGGGTAGATCGGGAAGTAGTCGCCCACGTCCTTGATCCAGGACGCCTCGCCGTCGGGGTCGCCCGCCTCACCCTCGCCGAACAGCACCATCCTCGGGTTGGTCAGCTGCCACGAGCTCGCGAACGACGAGACCTGACCGATGAACAGCCCCCGCCGCCCGACCGCGAGGGTGCGGGCCCGCCAGTCCGCGGACCCCTTGTGCTTGGCGAAGAAGGTCATCTTCAGCGACGGGCCGTCGGTGGAGAGCAGGCACTCCACCCGGAACGCGGCCCGCCCGGTGCGCCGGTCGGTGTAGGTC
>JAOPXF010000207.1 GCA_025965295.1 Nocardioides sp. | reverse complement strand
CCCGGCTGGCGGGCGAGGGCTAGCCGGGATCGGCTCGCTCGATCCGGCTCCAGCCGGTCCACCCGCGCTCGGCCATCAGCTCCTGGAGGCGCTCGACGAGGGGGTGGGAGTCGGCGGCGAAGGAGTCCATGAGAGCCACGAACGCGTCGTCGGCCATCTCCTCGTTCTGCGCGTCCAGCTCGCCGCGCGCGGCGGACTCCTCGGCCAGCTCGACGACCAGGTCGGCCATCGTGGCCAGCCGCACCTCGTCCATGCCGTGCTCGACCAGCTCGTCGACCAGCAGGTAGAACCGCACCGTCCTCGGGTCGTCGAGCTGGGCCACCTTGTCGAGCATGAGCTCGGGGATCTTCTCCGGCCAGCGCGCCGCCAGGAGGATCCACCCGTCGCGTTCGCCGTCGACCAGCGCCTGCGAGATGCCGCTGGCGCGGAGCCTGTCGAGGTAGTCCCCCACCTCCGGCGGGACCGCGAGCGAGTCGCCGTCGGCCAGCCGGGCGATCCGCCGGCGGTGCTCCTGCAGCTCGCGCACCTTCGCGCGCAGGTCGGCGTCGATCCGGGCGACCGCCTCGGCGAACTCCTCCGCCGTCGCGTCGAGCAGGTCCTGCACCCGGGCCAGGGGCACGCCGGCCTCGGCCAGCGTGCGGATCCGGATCAGCCGGACGACGTCGCGGGCGCCGTACGTCCGGTAGCCGGAGGCGTTCCGCTCGGGCTCGGGCAGCAGCCCGACGTGGTGGTAGTGGCGCACCGCGCGCACCGTCACCCCGGCGTACGACGCCAGCTCGCCGATGGTCAGCATGTGATCAGACTGCCCGAACCCGTCCGAAGAGCCGGCCCGCCCACCAGAAGCAGAGCACGGTGACCAGCACGCACCAGCCGATCGCCCACCAGGCGTCGGATCCCGGGTCACGCCCCGCGAGGCAGGCGCGGAGCGTGTCGATGACCGGCGTGAAGGGCTGGTTCTCCGCGACCCAGGCCAGCCCGGTCGGCATCGAGTCGGTCGGCACGAACGCGCTCGAGACGAACGGCAGGATCATCAGGAACAACGGGGTGTTGCTCGCGGTCTCGACGCTCTGCGCGGCCAGGCCGAGCGCGACGCAGAGCCAGGTCAGCGCGAGCGAGAGCAGCGCAAGGATGCCGATCGCGCCGGCCCAGCCGGCCACCCCGGCGTCGGGGCGGTAGCCGAGCAGCACCGCGATGGCCAGGACCACGGTCACGGCCAGGACGGTCTGCGCCAGGGCCCCCAGCACGTGCCCGGTGAGCAGCGCGGGCCGGGCGATCGGCATCGTGCGGAAGCGGTCCACGATCCCCTCGGTCGCGTCCTTGGCGACGTAGATCGCCGTGCTGAGCGCCACGGAGGCGATCGTCATCACGAGGATCGCCGGCGCGACGTAGGCCAGGTAGTCGGCCCGGCCGCCGCCACCGGGCAGCCCCGCGCCCATGGTGCCGCCGAAGACATAGACGAACAGCAGCAGGAAGATCACTGGCTGGCCGATCAGCATCAGCGTCAACGACGGGTAGCGCCGCATGTGCTTGAGGCTGCGCCGCAGCATCGTGTAGGAGTCGCGGGCGGCGTACGTCATCGTGCTCATCGGATCTCCTCCAGCTCGTCGTCGCTCTCCGGGGTGACGCCATGACCGGTGAGGGCCAGGAAGACGTCGTCGAGCGTCTCCCCTCCGGCCTGCGCCTTGAGCTCCGCCGGCGTGCCCTCCGCGACCAGGCGGCCGCCGTCGAGCAGCCCGACGGTGTGCGCGAGCTGGTCGGCCTCCTCGAGGTACTGGGTGGTGAGGAAGATCGTCACCCCCTCGTCGAGCAGCTCCCGCACGATCTGCCACAGGTCGCGCCGGCTGCGCGGGTCCAGCCCGGCGGTCGGCTCGTCGAGGAAGATCAGCCGCGGCCGGCTCACCAGCGTCATCGCGAGGTCGAGGCGGCGCTTCATGCCTCCGGAGTACGTCGCGGCGCGCCGGTCGGCGGCGTCGACCAGGTCGAAGCGGGCCAGCAGCTCGTCCACCCGGGCGGCCGCCTCGCGGGCGGGCAGGTGCGCCAGGTCGGCCATCAGCCGGAGGTTCTCCCTGCCGGTCAGCAGCTCGTCGATCGCGGAGAACTGTCCGGTCACGCCGATCGAGCGACGTACGCCGTCGGGCTGCGTGCGTACGTCGAACCCGGCGACCCGGGCCGCTCCCCCGTCGGCGCCGATGAGCGTGGACAGGATGCGGATCATCGTGGTCTTGCCGGCGCCGTTCGGCCCGAGCAGGGCGTAGACGGTGCCCGCCGGCACGGTGAGGTCGAGGCCGCGCAGGACCACGTGGTCGCCGTACGACTTGGTGATCCCGAGGACCTCGATGGCGGTGGTCTGAGTGTTCATGACGACAGCGTGCAGGGTTGACGCTGCGTCAAGGTCAACCCCCTCACCCCCGCAACTTCTCAGGCCGACGCACCGTCCCACGAGCATGAATGGGCTGGCGGTGCGCGTCGTGGTCGCAGCGTCGGCGACGGCCAGCCTCGTCGCGTGCTCGGGGAGCGACTCCTCCCCCTCACAGAGGCCTTCGCCGTCGCTCCTTCCGAGCGAGTCCTCGGCGTCGCCACCGGTGAGCGCGCCGACGGACCGGCCACAGTGGCGTCGCAGCTGTCCGGGAGTCCGGCCGAAGTTCGACGTAGGACCGTCAGAGCACCGGGGCAAGGCCTCGGCGCCAGCGGCAGCGGCGAGGTGGCTTCTCCCCAACGAGCAGATCGGCCGCGCGTACGAGGTGAACGCCCGCACGCGAATGGTTCAGGTCGTTCGCGGCTCCCGGGTCGTTCGAGCTCTCGAACTCGTGCGCACGAGGCGCGGATGGCTTCCCGAGTCGGTGACTGCCTGTCACGCCGGGATCCTGCGAGGGCCCGACGCGGCTCCCCGCTGCCATCCCCAGGTGGCGTCGGCAGCGGGCCGTGCTTACCGTCAAGCGCCGGTCAGCCGTGACGCTGAGCTCGGCATCGCCGCCAGCATCATGGTGGTCCGCGTGACGAGGTGCGGGGTGATCCTGCCGGGCCGGCGACTGCTCGCCCTCGTAGCCGACGTCTGGCCCGTGACGAGCTACACGCGCTCGGAGGACTCACCAGCCATCGGCCAGGTGATCTCGATCGTGGTCGGCCGGGGCCGCGAACAACAGTTCTTCCCCACGGAGTTCGAGGGGACGGGCTGACCCGAAGCACCCCTTCGTCAGACCCGCCCCAGCACGGCGGCCAACGGCTGCCCCACCAGCCCGTGCCGGAGCTGGGCCTCCTCGGGGGCGTCGTACAGGCTGGAAATCGGCAAGGCCTCAGGACGGCTCACGCCAGCGCGTCCTTGCTTCCACGCCACAGGAGAACGGTCGCGGACACGAAGAGGCATGCCCCGAGCGCGACACTTGTGACCGTGCTTCCATCAGGTT
>JAOPXF010000195.1 GCA_025965295.1 Nocardioides sp. | reverse complement strand
CGAGTAGAGCCCGATCTTGGCGGCCTCCTCGAGGACCGGCCAGGGGAACTCCTCCCTCTCGTCCCACTCGGGCGCCGCCGGCCGGATCACCTCGGCCGCGAAGTCGTGGACCCACGCCCTCAGGTCGAGGTGGTCCTGGCCGAGCTCGAAGGAGGGTGTCGTCACGCCCGGAGCGTACCCAGCGCCGCCCGGGCGCGCTCAGGGGTGGATGGGGGCGTGCGGGTCGAGCTCGGCCTCGACACCCTCGTCGCCGGCGTCCACCACGTAGTCGTCGGCGTGGGTCTGGTCGGTGCCGGGGTCGAGCTTGAGGGCGCGGAACACGAGCGTCAGCACCACGGCCACGAACAGGTTGGCCAGCACCGCGATCAGCGCGATGTAGACCTTGGTCTCGGTGCCGGGGAAGAGCACCAGCGGACCGCCGAAGTGACTGTCGGGCTTGCCGGGGAGCGGCACGCCGTACGCCAGCCAGGTGCCGTAGGCGAAGCCCACGGCCCAGCCGGCGAGCAGGGCCCACCGGTGGAACCAGCGCGTGTAGAGCCCGACGACGATCGCCGGCAGCGTCTGCAGGATCCACACGCCCCCCAGCAGCTGCAGGTTGATCGCGAACTGGTTGGAGAACGCGAGCACGAAGACCAGCGCCCCGAACTTCACCACCAGCGAGATCAGCTTGCTCTGGGTCGCCTCCTGCTTGGGCGTGGCGTCGGGGTTGATGAACGCCTTGTAGACGTTGCGGGTCCACAGGTTCGCCGCCGCGATCGACATGATCGCCGCCGGCACCAAGGCCCCGATCACGATCGCCGCGAACGCCACCCCGGCGAACCACGGCGGGAACTCCTGCTCGAAGAGCATCGGCACCGACGCCTGGGCGTTCTCCGCCTTGATCCCGGCCGCGATCGCGACGAAGCCGAGCAGGGCAAGCAGCCCGAGCAGGAAGGAGTACGCCGGCAGCAGGGCCGCGTTGCGCCGGATGACCGTGCGGCTGCGCGTGGACAGCACGCCGGTGATCGAGTGCGGGTACATGAAGAGGGCCAGCGCCGAGCCCAGCGCCAGCGTCGCGTAGGCCCACTGCGCGGCCGGCGGCGGCATGATGCCCTTGGCCGGTGCGGCGCCGGCCGCGATCGCGTCGGCGTTCTCCTTGTTGCTCGCGGCGAAGGTGTCGGAGGCCACCGAGAAGATGTGGCCCCACCCGCCGACCTGCGAGGGCAGGTAGACCACCGCGACGATGATGACGAGGTAGATCAACGTGTCCTTGACGAACGCGATCAACGCGGGCGCGCGGAGGCCCGAGGAGTAGGTGTATGCCGCCAGCACCGCGAACGCGATGAACAGCGGCAGGTCCTTGACCAGCCAGTTGTCGCTGTCGCTGCCGATGCCCATCACCTCGAGCACCACCTGCATGCCGACCAGCTGGAGGGCGATGTAGGGCATCGTCGCGAGGATGCCGGTCACCGCCACGGCGAGCGCGAGCGGCCTGCTGTCGTAGCGGCCGCGCACGAAGTCGGCCGGGGTGACGTAGCTGTGGCGGTGCGAGACCGACCAGAGCCGCGGCAGGAACAGGAAGATCAGCGGGTAGATCACGATCGTGTAGGGCACCGCGAAGAAGCCGACCACGCTGCCGGCGTACAGCGTCGCGGGCACCGCGATGAAGGTGTAGGCGGTGTAGATGTCGCCGCCGATCAGGAACCAGGCGATGAACGTGCCGAAGCCACGCCCGCCCAGGCCCCACTCGTCGAGGGTGTCGAGGGACTCGGCCCGGCGCCAGCGGGCGGCCGCGAAGCCGAGGACCGTGACCAGCAGGAACAGGAACGTGAAGACACCGACCGCGATGCCGTTCATCGCTCATCCCTCCCCGCGCGCCTGGCGGCCTTGTCGCGGGCATCGGCGCGCACGGACAGGACGTAGGCGGCCGCGGTGAGCACGGCCGCGCCGAGGACCAGCGCGAACTGGAACCAGAAGAAGAACGGGAAGCCGAACAGCGTCGGCTTCTCCCGGTCGTAGATCGGGACCAGCAGCGGCACGACCGCCGCCGGGAGCAGGAGGAGCAGGATCACGATCCAGAGCCCTCGTGACGAGCCACCTGCGGGGCGGTCCGGAACCTCTGCCATGAGCACCTCCGAGTTCGGCGAGCAAGACTGTGACCTCGTGTGACCCTAGTCACTGGAACGCCTGGCTCCTAGTGCCCCCGTCGGAGAGGATCGTGCGGTGACGACCGACCTGTCCCGCTACGACGACTGGCTGGCCTGGCTTGCAGAGCGGGGCCGGGATGACCCGGACGTGCGCGTCGTGTGGGTCGGCGGCTCCGTCGCCACCGGCGGGTACGACGAGTGGTCGGACCTCGACGTCGACCTGCTGTGCACGCCCGGTGCGGCCGACGCCGTCCACGACCGGCTGGTGGCGCGGGCCCGCGAGGACTTCGACGTCGACCACGTCTGGGAGCTGCCGCGGTCCACCTGGCCGGACGGCCGGCAGTGCTTCGTCAACCTGCAGGCACGGCCGGGGGCCCTCGCCGAGCCGACCCGGATCATCGACCTGCACGTCTCCGACCTCGGGGACCACCACCGCTTCGTCGACGTACGACGGCACGGGACGCCGATCGTCGTGCACGACCCGGACGGGCTGGTCGAGCTGCGCCACGACGACGAGACGGCGCTGGCCGCCGCGATCGTGGAGGCGGTCGATCAGGTGCGCCAGCGCCGGGCCACCGCCGAGTAGCTGGTCAACCGGGCGATCCGGCGCGGGCAGGACGCCGAGGCCGTGCACCTGTACCTCGGCTTCGCGCTCGGTCCGGTCGTGCGACTGCTCCGAGTGGAGCACTGTCCGTGGCGGCACGACTACGGTTTGCGCTACCTGCACGAGGACCTGCCCGGGGACGTGGCGGCGCGAGTGGCCACGCTGCTCCCCGGCGCCGGCGAGCTCGCCGTGCTGTCCAGGGAGTGCTTCGCCTGGATGGACGAGCTCCTGCAGCAGGCGGGACCGACGGCGTGAGACGGAGCCCCCGCGCGGTTCGCGGGCGCGGGGACTCCGTCATCAGGGGCCCGAGATCAGGGAGCGACCTGTTTGCCGGTCCTGCTGCCGATGCAGAGCAGCGTGCTGTACACGGAGCCGCCACCGGTGTTCCAGTAGCGGAACGCCCGGGTCTTGGGCCGCGGGTCCATGCCGAGCCACCAGGTGGTCACCGGGTCGTCGATCCAGAACCCGGCCACCATGCCCTTGTCGTAGAACTTGCTGGTGCAGGAGTGCTGCACCTCGTAGCCGGTGTTGACCGGGATCACGTAGTGCGTGCCGGCCCAGCCGGAGTCCCACGTCGTGTAGAGGTTGTGGGCGTGCGGCCCGTTGCCGGCGGCACCCGTCTTGATCCGCAGGCAGCGGTAGTAGGTCTCCACGTCCGCCGGGGCGCTGGAGATCAGGAAGCCCCAGTGCCAGCCGAGGAGGTCGACGGTCGGCCAGCTGCGGAACGGCCGGCCGAACCCGCTGATGAACTTGAACCCCGGAGCCACGACCACCTCGCCGGACAGGCAGCTCGCGGTGTGGTCGAACGTGTTCGCGCCGGACACCAGGGCCGGGTGGTCCATGTCCAAGCGGTTCGAGAGCACGATCGGGTGGCTGTGGCCGTGCTGGTTCTCGGTGGTGGCCTGCACGCAGGTCAGGAAGACCTTGAGCTGGGCGTCGCCGTCGGCGCCGTTGTGGAACTTGAAGTGCCACAGAGAGGCGTCGAGGTTGTCGCCGTACGACCACAGCACCTGGACGTCGCGCTCGTCACCGACCGTGTCGGTGTCGGGGTTGGCCTGGTCGACGTGGTCGACGCGCCACATGCCGTCGAGCACGTAGTCGCTGCCGGGGCAGGAGAGATCCTTCGTCAACGTGTTGTCGGGGAACTCACCGCTGAGGTCGACCTGGGCCTCGACCTTGTACATCTTGACGTGGTGCGGTCTCGGGGCTGACGCCTGGGCCGGGCTCGCCGCGCCGGCCACCAGGGCCAGGGGAGCCAGGAGTGCCGCGAGCGCCGAGCCGATCAGGTAATTCCGGGATTGTCGCTGTGGGGTCATCGTTGGGCTCCTCGTGAGTGACTCTGGACCATCGGCCGCCGAATCGGCTCACCATCGGCGCCCAAGTCGCCACACAAGGCCGGGACCCCCCACCGGCTGTCCCGAGGCTAGCCACTGACGGCCACGCGCGGAACCGTGGTCCTTACCAGCGGCGGTGCACGCGGTGGCGCGAGACCACGAAGAACCACAGCAGCAGGCCGGCGAGCAGAAGCGGCAGGTGGGTGACCACTGTGAGCACGAGCAGCACGGCGAGCACCACGATGAACGGGGTCGGGAGCCGGCGCCAGGGCCGGACCCGGCCCGTCGACCAGGAGCCGCCGCCGGACGCTGCCGGACGCCTGGCGGTCGGAGCCGCGGGGTACGCCGGGCCGTAGGCCGTGCCCGGCAGGTCGCGGAAGAGCGGGATCAGCTCGCCCCGGGTGCGGCTCGACCAGATCCGGTCGAGCCGCTCCGCGTGCTCCTCGACGGTGAGCCGCCCCTGGGCGTAGTGCTCACCCAGCTCGGCAGCCGCCTGCTCGCGCTCCGCGTCGCTCGTGCGGAGGTGCTCCTCGGTCATGCCGAGCCCTCCTCGGTGTCCTCGTCCTCGTCGGCGTACGCGTCGCCGTCGGCCAGCAGGCCGTAGAGCTTGCGCCGGGTCTCGACGAGGACCTCGACCGCGTCGCGGCGCTGCTGGTCGGTGCCGGTGGTGACGATCTGCCAGACCGCACCCATGACCTGGCCGATCTCCGGCTTGAGGCCGGCGGACTCGGTCTCCTGCTCGCGCCGGCGCGACTCGAACGGCCTCCACACCCCCGCCAGCTCGTCGGCGTTGTCGGCGACGTACGCCTGTCCCGCCTCGGTGAGCCGGAGGCTGCGGCGGCCGCGCTCGTCGTCGGTCTCGACGAGACCTTCGTCCTGGAGCTGCTGGATGGTCGGGTAGACCGATCCGGGGCTCGGGCGCCAGGCGCCATTGCTCTTGTCGGCGATCTGCTGGATCACCTGGTAGCCGTTGATCGGCTCGCCGCCGGCATCCGGGGCGGTGCTGGTCGCCAGCACGTCGAGGATCGCCGCGCGGACGTCGCCGCGCCGGACCCGGGGGCCGCGGGGAGACTCACCCTGGGCCAGGCCGAAGAGGCCGGCCACCCACGGCGGCGGGCCGCCGTGTCCGTGCCCGTGCCCGCC
>JAOPXF010000155.1 GCA_025965295.1 Nocardioides sp. | reverse complement strand
CGATGTGCGCGAGCAGCTTGAGCTCCTGCTCGGTGAGCTCGGCCAGCTCCGGGGCGGTCGTGGTGGGGTTGCGCACCCGCTCCAGCACGCGGGCGGTCAGGGTCGGGTCGATCAGCGAGTTGCCGGCCGCCACCTGCCGGACCGCGCCGATCAGGTCGCTGCCCTTGATCTCCTTCAGCACGTAGCCCGCGGCGCCCGCCATGATGGCGGCGAACAGCGCCTCGTCGTCGTCGTACGACGTCAGGATCAGCGCCTGGATCGTGGGGTCGACCGCCCGGACCGACCGGCACACCTCGATCCCCGACCCGTCGGGCAGCCGGCCGTCGAGGACGGCGACGTGCGGGCGCAGCGCCGGGATGCGGGCGGTCGCGTCGACGGCCGATCCCGACTCACCCACGATCTCGATGTCGCCCGCGCTCTCCAGCAGGTAGCGGAGGCCCTGCCGGACCACCTCGTGGTCGTCGAGCAGGTAGACCCGGATCTTCTCGTCGCTCATGCGGCTGTTCTACACCCACGCCGGCCGGACCGGGCCGTCGACGAGGACGAGCGTCATCGGCTGAGCAGGACCGAGGAGCCGTGCCCGAAGAGGCCCTGGTTGGCGGTGATGCCCACGCGGGCGCCCTCGACCTGGCGTCCCGCGGCCTGGCCGCGCAGCTGCCAGGTCACCTCGCAGACCTGCGCCAGCGCCTGCGCCGGCACCGCCTCGCCGAAGCAGGCCAGGCCGCCGGACGGGTTGACCGGGATCCGGCCACCGATCGTGGTGTCGCCGGCCCGGAGCAGGGTCTCGGCCTCCCCGCGCCTGCACAGGCCGAGGTCCTCGATCCAGTCCAGCTCGAGCGCCGTCGACAGGTCGTAGACCTCGGCCAGGCCGACGTCCTCCGGGCCGATGCCGGCCTCCTCGTAGGCCGCGTGGGCGATCGACTCCTTGAAGGTGCGCTCCGGCGCCCCGGCCACGGCACTGGAGTCGGTGGAGAGGTTGGGCATGTCCAGCACGGTGTTCGGGAACGTCGGCGTGACCGTCGAGATCGCCCGCACCCGCACCGGGTCGGCCAGGCCGAGCTTGCGGGCGTGCTCGACGCTGGTGAGGACCACCGCCGCGGCGCCGTCCGAGGTCGCGCAGATGTCGAGCAGGTGCAGCGGGTCGCTGACGACCGCGGAGCCCAGCACGTCCGCCGCGCTGACCTCCTTGCGGTAGCGGGCGTAGGGATTCGAGAGGCCGTGCCGCGCGTTCTTGACCTTGACCTGCGCGAAGTCCTCCTGGGTGGCGCCGTAGAGGTCCATCCGACGGCGTGCGTAGAGCGCGAAGTACGCCGGGTTGGTCATGCCGAGCAGCCGGAAGCGCAGCCAGTCGGGGTCGTCCCACCGCTCCCCCGCGTTGGGCGCGAGGAAGCCCTTGGGCGTGGTGTCGGCGCCGACGACCAGCGCGACGTCGCACATCCCGGCGAGGATCCGGGCGCGAGCCGTGTCGAGGGCCTGGGCGCCGGTGGCGCAGGCGGCGTACGAGGTGGCGACGCGGGCACCGTTCCAGCCGAGCGCCTGGGCGAAGGTGGCGCCGGCGACGTAGCCGCCGTAGCCGTTGCGGACGGTCTCGCCGCCCACGACCAGGTCCACGTCCCGCCAGTCGACGGCGGCGTCGGTGAGGGCGGCGCGAGCCGCGTGCACGCCGTACTCGACGAAGCTCCGGCCCCACTTGCCCCAGGGGTGCATGCCGACCCCGGCGACGACGACGTCGTTGCTCATTCGGGGTCCCTGGGCAAAGCGGAGCGAAGCGAGCATTTGTCTGGGGTGATCATCCGTCTGCCTCCGCGCCCATCTCGACGACCGGCTTCCAGCGCCAGATGGTGTGGTCGCCCTGATCATCGGTGTAGAGCGTCTCGACGACCAGCTCGGCCTCGGCCCCGACCCGCAGGTCGTCCACGCCGTACCCGTCGGCGACCTGGCCCAGGACGACCAGGCCCTCGGGCAGCTCGACCGCGGCGAGCGCGAACGGCTCGTAGGGGGCGCGGGGGACGTAGGGCGGCGGCGGCTGGTACTGCGCGTCGGTGTAGGACCAGATCACGCCGTGGCGGGACAGCTCGACGTCCTCGAACGCCTCGCCGCCGCAGGCGGGGTTGCGGCAGAACCCGGCCCCGGCCGTCGGCGGGAAGAAGACCGTGGTGCACGTCGTGCAACGGGTGCCCACGAGCGCCGGCTGCGCCCCGGTCGTGAACCACCCCTCGATCGCAGGTGTCGCCGTCATGTCGCCCCTCGGTCCCAGAACTAGAACAGGTTCTCATCCTAGCGGGAGTCGCCCGGACGTACCGAAGTCACCCCTCAGGCGGACCGGGGGACCCGGCGAGGGGGTTCGGTCCGTCGTTCGGCCAGGGTCGTCACGGCGACGAGCACCTCGCGGACGTAGGCCGGGTCGTGCATGACGTCCTCCCACGCGAACCGCAGCACCAGCCAACCGGCGGCGACGAGCAGGTTGTAGCGGCGCGCGTCCCGAGCCAGGGCCGACCGCTTGCCGTGCCACTCGAAGGAGTCGGCCTCCACGACGATGCGGAGCCGCTCGTCCACGAGATCCGGGCGAACGTGGAGCCCGAGCTCACAGATCCGGACCTGCGGGCGCAACGCGAGGCCGGGTACGTCGCGCGATATCGCCCGGACGACCGACTCGAACGGGTTGGCCGCCAGCGGACTGGCCTCGTCGGCCACCCGCCGCACCTGAGGGGATCCGGGTCCCGCGGTGAGGTCGGCGACCTGCTGGAGCAGGGCCGGGCCCACGCCCTCACGCAGGGCCGAGTCGGCGATCGCGAGCGCCTCGTCGAACGGCAGCATGCGAAGGCAGTCGCGCAGGGTCGTCTCCACGTCCGTGACTCCGGCCGTCCGCTGGGCGCGGTCGAGGTCGGCCCGGTGCAGGTGCACGTCCACGCAGCGCCCGGGTGCGATCTTGCGACTCTTGGCGACCGTGACGTGCGGGCGCTTCGGGACGGTCTTGACGGCCCAGCCGTGCTGCAGGGCGGCGCTGCTCAGGGACAGCACCCCACCCAGCGCCGCGGCGGTCCGCACCGCGTGGTCGGTCTCGGCCAGCGCGTAACGGCCCCGCGCGATCCTGACGACGTCTCCCGCGGCCACGGCCCGGTCCAGCTCGAGGCGGGTCACCAACCGCAGGAGCGTCCCCCGGGTGCTCACACCACCCAGCTCGCGAAGCCACTCCACCACGGTCACGGGAGGGACGGTGCCCTCCCCCGTCGGCCTCGAATCTGCTCATCCACAGGCCGCCGGACGTACCGAACCAGCCAACCCGCGCCGGGACGGGCGACGGGACGGGGGTTCGGTACGTCGGTCAGCCGCGGGCGAGGAAGGCGAGCAGGTCCTGGCGGGTGAGGACCCCGACGGGCTTGCCGTCCTCCTGGACCAGGACGGCGTCGGCGTTCTCGAGCAGCGCGACCGCGTCGCGGGCGGACTCGGTCGAGCCGATCGACGGCAGGGCCGGGGACATGTGGTCCTCGACCGGGTCGGTGAGCTTCGCGGTGCCGGCGAAGAGCGCGTCGAGCAGGGTGCGCTCCGAGACCGAGCCCGCGACCTCGGCGGCCACGATCGGCGGCTCGGCGCGGACGACCGGCATCTGCGAGACGCCGTACTCCTGGAGGATGTGGACCGCCTCGGCGATCGTCTCCGTCGGGTGCGTGTGCACCAGGTCGGGCAGCCGACCGTCCTTGCCGCGCAGCACCTCGCCGACGCTCTGAGTGTTCTCCGTGGCGCCCTCGACGGCGAAGCCGTACTGGCCGAGCCAGTCGTCGTTGAAGACCTTGGTGAGGTAGCCGCGGCCGGAGTCGGGCAGCAGCACCACGATGACGGCGTTCTCGCCCTCGGGTGTGCCGGCCAGCTCGTGGGCGAGCTGCATCGCGGCGTACGCCGCCATCCCGGACGAGCCACCGACCAGCAGCGCCTCCTCGCGGGCCAGGCGACGGGTGTAGGCGAACGAGTCGGCGTCGGAGACCTCGATGATCCGGTCCGCGATGTCACGGTCGTAGCACTCGGGCCAGAAGTCCTCGCCCACCCCCTCGACGAGGTAGGGGCGCCCGCTGCCGCCGGAGTAGACCGAGCCGGCCGGGTCGGCGCCGATCACCTTGACCGCGGGGTTCTGCTCCTTGAGGTAGCGGCCGATGCCGCTGATCGTGCCGCCGGTGCCGACGCCCGCGACGAAGTGGGTGATCTTCCCGTCCGTCTGGGCCCAGATCTCGGGGCCGGTCGTCTCGTAGTGGGAGCGCGGGTTGTTCGGGTTGGAGTACTGGTCCGGCTTCCAGGCGCCCGGCTGGCGCGAGAGCCGGTCCGAGACGTTGTAGTAGGAGTCCGGGTGCTCGGGGGCGACCGCGGTCGGGCAGACGACCACCTCGGCGCCGTACGCCTTGAGCACGTTGCGCTTGTCCTCGCTGACCTTGTCGGGGCAGACGAAGACGCACTTGTAGCCCTTCGACTGGGCGACCATGGCCAGGCCGACGCCGGTGTTGCCGGACGTGGGCTCGACGATGGTGCCGCCGGGCTGGAGGGCGCCGGACTTCTCCGCGGCCTCGATCATCCGGGTCGCGATCCGGTCCTTCACGGAGCCGCCCGGGTTGAGGTACTCGACCTTCGCGAGGACCATCGGGCCGTTCGCGGTCGGGTCGAGCGTGCGTCCGTCGGAGGTGGTGAGGACACGGGACAGCCTCAGCAGCGGGGTGTTGCCGATGAGGTCGAGGAGAGAGTTCACGTACTGCATCCAGCCAATCTAGAGGCCCCCGTCCAGAACCTGCCAACCCGCGCGAGGTGCCCCGTTCGGCGGTCGGCGGGCGTCCGTAGAGTGGTGGCGTGGGGAAAGCAGGTGCAGCACGCAAGCTCGCGTCCGCCGCGGCCTATGGCGGCGGTGGACTCTCCCTGCTCGGGGGCGCCCTGTACGGCGTGCTGAGGGTCGAGGCCAAGGTCGCCCGCAAGGCGATCGGCCGCCTCGACCGCGACCCGCCCGACTCCACGGGGTGGTACGGCCGCGGTCGCCCCGGCCCCGCGATCAAGCTCGCCCTGCTGGGCGACTCCAGTGCGGCGGGCTACGGCGTCGACCGGGTCGAGGAGACCCCGGGCGCGATGCTGGCCTCGGGGCTGGCCGAGCGCGCCGACCGCCGCGTCCACCTCCGCGAGTTCGCCAAGGTGGGCGCCCGGTCGTCCGACCTCGCCGGCCAGGTCGACCGCACGCTGCCGATCGAGCCCCACGTCGCCGTCATCCTGATCGGCGTCAACGACGTCACCCACCAGGTGCTGCCTTCGGCCTCCGTGCGCCAGCTCTCCGAGGCCGTACGCCGGCTCCGCGAGGCCGGCGTCGCCGTCGTCGTGGGCACCTGTCCCGACCTCGGCACGATCAAGCCGATCGCGCCGCCGCTCAAGCAGGTCGCCCGCACCTGGTCGCGCCGGCTCGCGGCCGCGCAGACCATCGCCGTCCTCGAGGCCGGCGGCCGCACGGTGTCGCTCGGCTCGATCCTCGGCCCGGAGTTCGCGGCCGCGCCGGCGCTCCTCTTCGGGCCCGACCAGTTCCACCCGTCGGCCGACGGCTACCGCTCGCTGGCCGCGGTGCTGCTGCCGTCGACGATGGCGGCCCTCGACCTGGTCCCCGACGACGAGGCCCAGCCCGAGGCGTTCCGCGGCGAGGGCGTGCTGCCGGTCGCGGCCGCGGCCGTCCAGGCCGTCAACAACCCCGGCACCGAGCTCGACGGCACCGAGGTCGGCGGCGCCCGGCGCGGGGTCCGCGGCCTGTGGGTCGAGCTGCGGCACCGCCGTCGGCACCCGCCGACCGAGGGCGAGGCCCCCGACGACGAGGACGAGGAGCGCGTGGAGGCCGGCGGGGCGGCCGGCTCCGCCTGAGTTCGGGCATGCGAAGGGCCCCGGTCGCGAGACCGGGGCCCTTCACCTGTGGTGACTAGTTGTCGCTGAAGATCGCGAGCAGGCGCAGCAGGTTGGTGTAGATCCAGACCAGGCTGACCGTCATCGCGAACGCGGCCCGCCAGGACTCCCGCTCGGGGATGCCGTTGGCGATGCCCTGCTCGACGAAGTCGAAGTCCATGACCAGCATGAACACGCCGAGCACGAGGCCGGCGATCGCGGTCAGCAGGCCAAGCGTGCCGAAGCCGAAGAGGCCGATGCTGGCGCCGAACATGCCCAGCACGAGCTCCATCAGGCTCAGGCCGATCATGCCGAACACGGCGGCCGTCACCATCATGCGGAACTTCGCGCCGACCTTGATGTTGAAGATCTTGTACGCCGCGAGCGTGCCGGCGAAGGCCGCGAAGGTGCCGATCACGGCGCCGGAGACGACCCCGTCACCGAACCGCACGTCGAACAGCTTGCTGAGCCCACCGAGCGCGACGCCCTCGAGGGCGGCGAACGCCATCACGAGCGCCGGGCTGATGACCCGTTTGAACGAGTTGACCATCGACAGCGCGAACGCGCCGAGCGAGCCGAGCGTCACGGCGGCGATCAGGCCGCTGCTGATCTGACCGTTCTCGATGTCGGGCGTCATCACCCACGTGGCGAGGGCGGCGACGATCACGATGCCGAGCGTGAGGCCGGTCTTCTGGACGACCGAGTCGATCGTCATCGGGCCCGTGGAGGCCGGGGTGTGGGTGGGGGTGCCGGGCATGCCGGTGCCCCACGTGGAGGGGTCCGTCCGGCCATAGCCCGGCTGGGCGACGCCGTTGCCGGCGTACGTCTGGTTTCCGTAGGCGTTCGCGCCGGGGCGGTTGAACTCCTCCGAGCGCCGGAACACCGGGTTGTTGCTCTGCATGGTCTCCTCCTTGGAGGCCGGGTGGTGGCCGTCCACCTGACGGCTCACCGGTAC
>JAOPXF010000097.1 GCA_025965295.1 Nocardioides sp. | reverse complement strand
CGACCGGCTCAACCGGCTCGGTGTCGAGGCCCGGCTGGTGCAGCTGGGCGCCCAGGAGGGTGACACCGTCCTCATCGGGCACCCCGACAACTCGGTCGTCTTCGACTTCAAGCCGGGCATCGACGCCGGCGCCGAGATGCTGGGTCGCCGCGGCGAGGACCAGCGCTTCGAGGAGAAGCGACCCGCCCACGGTCGACGGCGTGCGATCCAGGAGTCGATGCCGGACCGCGGCGAGACCGAGACGCGTGCCGACGTCGCCCGCCGCCTCGACAAGCCCGAGACGTACGGCCCCCTTGCCTACGAGGTCGGCTCCACCGACGACCCCGACTGGGCCGAGAGCGACCCCGGGACCGAAGGCTGAGCATGACCGGTCGCGGCACGCCCGGGCGCCGGGCCGAGGTTGTCGACGCGCGGCGCGTCGTCGTGAAGGTCGGCTCGTCGTCGCTGACGACCGCCGCCGGCGGCATCGACCCGCTGCGGGTGCGTGAGCTCGTGCGGTCGCTGGCCGCGCTGCGGGTCCGGGGGACGGAGGTGGTGCTGGTGTCCTCCGGCGCCATCGCCGCCGGCCTGGCCCCCCTCGGGCTGTCGCGCCGCCCGCGTTCGCTGGCGACCCAGCAGGCCGCCGCGTCGGTGGGCCAGGGCCTGCTCGTGCACCGCTACACCGAGGAGCTCGCGCTGCACGGCGTCATCGCCGGCCAGGTGCTGCTGACGCTCGACGACGTCACCCGCCGCGCGCACTACCGCAACGCCCAACAGACCTTCGCCAAGCTGCTCGAGCTCGGCGTGCTGCCGATCGTCAACGAGAACGACACGGTCGCCACCAGCGAGATCCGCTTCGGTGACAACGACCGGCTGGCCGCGCTCGTCGCGCACCTGGTGCACGCCGACCTGCTCGTGCTGCTCTCCGACGTGGACGGCCTCTACGACGCCGACCCGTCCCTGCCGGGCAGCTCGCTGGTCCCCGACGTGGTGTCGATAGCCGACCTGAGCGAGGTCTCGATCGGCAGCACCGGGGTGGCCGGTGTCGGCACCGGGGGGATGACCACCAAGGTCGAGGCCGCGCGGATCGCCACCGGCGCCGGCATCCCCGTCGTGCTGACGGCGGCCCACCAGGCCGGCGCCGCCCTCGCGGGCGAGCCGGTCGGGACCCTCTTCCATGCGACCGGGCGCCGGCGTCCCACGCGGCTCCTCTGGCTCGCCCACGCGACCGAGGCCAAGGGCACGATCCTGCTCGACCCCGGCGCGGTCCGCGCGGTCGTGGAGCGCCGCGCCTCGCTGCTCGCCGCCGGGATCACCGGGGTGACCGGCACGTTCAGCGCCGGCGACCCCGTCGACCTGGCCGGCCCCGACGGCGTACCCGTCGCGCGCGGCCTGGTGAACTTCGACGCCGAGGAGATCCCGAACCTCGTCGGTCGCACCTCCCAGGACCTCAAGCGCGAGCTCGGGGCGGCGTACGAACGCGAGGTCGTGCACCGCGACGACCTCGTCCTGCTCTGACCGGGAGTCCCGCCACTCGGGTCCGCTGGGGCCGGGAAGAGCCCGACGCATTCCACGCCGTGCCGGTCGATCCCACTTACCATCGGCTCATGTTCATCGACGCCGGCGATCACTTGCTCAACACCGTGCAGTACGGGACGGGGAACCGCTGGTTCGTCGCGCACAGCGGGTGGGTCGGGAGCTGGGAGCTGTGGCAGCAGCCGATGGAGCTGATGCAGGAGGACTGGCGCAGCGTCGCCTACGACCATCGCGGTAGCGGCGTCTCCACCGCTACTGCCGAGCAGGTCAGCCCGGAGGGTCTGGTCGAGGACCTGTTCACGGTGCTGGACCACCACGGGGTCGACCGGTGCGTCCTGGCGGGGGAGTCGATGGGTGCTGCCACGTGCCTGCAGGCGGTGCTGGCTGACCCGGACCGGTTCCTCGGGCTGGTCCTGGTGGACGGCATTCCCTCGATGCTGGGCCCCGCGCCGGACACCGCGCAGATCCGAGACGACTACGCGACCTTCGTCCACGACTTCATGGAGGCGTGCGTACCCGAGTCGGACAGCGAGCACGTGAAGCGCTGGGGGCGTCAGATCCTGCTCAGAGCCGATCCCGAGGCAGCCGCCAGGATGATCGAGAGCCACTTCGAGCGGGCCATCGCCCCGGACCTGTCCCAGGTCTCCATACCGACCCTCGTGATCCATGGAGAGCTCGACCTCGTCGCACCTCTGGACCTCGGCCGGCAGGTTGCCTCGGCCATCCCGGACGCCGAGCTCGTCGTCCTGGACAGTGGGCACGTCCCGACCATGACCCGCCCGGTCCAGGTCGTCGACGCGATCAAGCGGGTCAGCGCGGCTGGGGACGTAGCGGCCGCGCGGATCGCCACCGGCGCCGGCGTACGAGCGTGAGGTCGCGCACCGCGACGACCTGGTCCTTCTGTAGGTTCGCCGCATGCGCGCGCGGGTGGTCGTCCTCTGGTGCGCGCTCCTGGCGCTCGCTCTGCCCGCGCTCTTCCTGACCGCGGTCCGGGCCAACGACCCGGTGGCGGGCCGGCTGGTCGGTGCCGAGGCGTTCACGCCCCTGGCGATCCCGGCGTACGCCGCCCTCCTGCTGCTCGCGCTCGCCGCACTGGTCGCCGCCCGGCGTGGCCGCGGCACCACCCGAGCGCTGCGTGCGGTGGTGGCCGCGGTGGCCGTGGCGGGGCTCGTCGTCCATCTCGCGTGGTTCTCCGCCCGCGTGTCCGGCGACAACCCGCCGCCCGCCGCCGGGGCGGACCCGCTCACGGTGATGACCGCGAACCTGTACGGCGGCCGCGCCGACGGGATCGAGCTGGTCCGGGTGGCCTCCGACGAAGACGTCGACCTGCTCGTGGTCGAGGAGATCACCGAGACCGAGCTCGCCCGGATGGAGCAGGCCGGGCTGGACGCGCTGTTCCCGCACCGGATCGGCGACGCCGGGCCCGCGTTCGACGTGAGCCACACGATGGTGTTCTCGCGCGAGCCACTGGGGCGGGCCGAGCGCGTGAACACCGCCCACGAGTCGTGGCTCGTGACGAGGGGCGACCTCACGCTTCTCGCCGTGCACCCGTTCGCCCCGAGCGACCCGGAGCAGTGGCGGGCCGACCACGCGGCCGTTCTCGCGGCCGCGAAGGCGTCCGACCCCGACCTCGTCGTCGGCGACTTCAACGCCACCCTCGACCACGCGCCGATGCGGGCGCTCGCCGATCACGGCTGGCGCTCGGTGGCCGAGCTGGCCAACGAGGGCTGGCAGCCGACCTGGCCGTCGAACGGGCTGATCGAGCGGTTCGGACTGCCGCTTCCCTCCCTCGTGCAGATCGACCACGTGCTCGTCGGCCCCCGGCTGGCGGCGCTCTCCACGCACACCGTCGACATCCCCGGCACCGACCACCGGGCCGTCGTCGCCGAGGTGGCCCGCAAGTGACCGGGCGCGACTCACGCGACCACGTGCTTTCGGCGCGCGAGGAACCCGCTGGCTCCGGACGCCGTCCCAACCCCGTGACTTCTCGACGATCGGCGCTGGTAGTCGCACTAGTCCTGCCGTTCCTGCTGGCCGGGTGCGGTGGTGACGAGACCCCGGTCGCTCGGGACCCGGCACCCACGACGCAGCCCGCGGCGACACCGACCTGGCCGGACTGCGGGTCCCACTCGCAGTCGTCGATCGACTACGTCGCAGGCGCGCGGGGGGAGGACAGCGTCGAGAAGGCCCTCGCCCGCTACCTCGACGAGGGCACGCACGCGGTGCACGTGCCGCCGGAGGAGCATCGCGCCGACCGGTGGGACATCGTCACGGACGACAACACGATCGTCCGCGAGGTGTCCGTGGTCGACGGTGGGCACGGCTGGCTCGTCGACGGCGTCGAGGAGTGCAGCGGCTGACCGCGGCACCCCCTGGTTTGCGTTGTGAGCATGCCCGACGCAGGGTGGAGGCATGACCGACGACAAGAAGATCACCGTCCAGCGCACCATCGACGCGCCCTCGCAGGAGCTCTTCGAGGTCCTCTCCAACCCGGCCCGGCACGCCGAGCTCGACGGCTCGGGCTTCGTCCTGAGCGACGAGAAGACCGACCGGATCACCGCGACGGGCCAGGTCTTCCGCATGAACATGAGCGGCCCGCACATGGGCGGCGAGTACCAGACCGACAACACGGTCACCGGCTACGACAAGAACCACCTGCTCGCCTGGCAGACGGCTCCCGCAGACACGGACCCGCCCGGGTGGGAGTGGGTCTGGGAGCTCAAGTCGGAGGGCACCGACGCCACCGCGGTCACGCTGACCTATGACTGGAGCAAGGTCACCGACAAGGGCCTGCTCGAGAAGATCAGCTTCCCGCTCGTCGAGAAGACCCAACTCGAGGATTCGCTCGGCAACCTCGCCTCGGCCGTCTCGAGCTGACACCCCGGCCCCATGGGCCGGGACGATGCGCGTCGCGCTGGCGCTACGCCGTACGCTGGTCGGTGCGATGAACACGCCTGACCGCACCGTCTACCTCGACCACGCCGCGACGACACCGATGGTGCCCGCGGCCCTCGAGGCGATGACGGCCCACCTCCTCGACGTGGGCAACCCGAGCTCGCTGCACGCCTCCGGGCGCAAGGCGCGCCGGGTCGTCGAGGAGTCGCGCGAGACTATCGCCCAGGCGCTCAACTGCCGACCCAGCGAGGTCGTGTTCACCTCGGGCGGCACGGAGGCCGACAACCTCGCGCTCAAGGGCATCTACTGGTCCCGCAGCGCCGAGGACCCGCGCCGCACCCGCATCCTCTCGACCTCCGTCGAGCACCACGCCGTGCTCGACCCGCTGCACTGGCTCGGCGAGCGCGAGGGCGCCGACGTCGAGCTGCTCGCGGTTGACCGCAGGGGCCGCCTCGACGTGGACGCGCTGCGGGCCTCGGTGGCCCGTGACCCGGGGTCCGTGGCGCTGATCTCCGTGATGTGGGCCAACAACGAGGTGGGCACCCTCCAGCCGATCGAGGACGTCGTCGCGATCGCCGCGGAGCACGGCATCCCCGTCCACACCGACGCCGTCCAGGCGCTCGGGTCGGTTCCGCTCGACTTCGCCGCCTCCGGCGTGGACGCGCTCACGGTCACCGGGCACAAGGTCGGCGGGCCCTACGGCGTCGGCGTGCTGGTCGTACGTCGCGAGGTCCACGTGACCGCGCTGGCGCACGGCGGCGGCCAGGAGCGCGACATCCGCAGCGGCACCATCGACACCCCGGCGATCGCCGGCCTGGCCGCGGCGATCGAGCTCACGGTCAAGCACCAGGCAGACCACGCGCTGCGGGTCGGTGCCCTGCGCGACGACCTGGTGGCCAGGGTCATCGCGGCCGTACCCGACGCGCACCTGCACGGTGCCGCGCTCGACCGCGACAGCCGGCTGCCCGGCAACGCCCACCTCGGTTTCCCCGACTGCGAGGGCGACTCGCTGCTGATGCTCCTCGACGCCCGCGGGATCGAGTGCTCGACCGGCTCGGCCTGCTCCGCGGGCGTGCCCCAGCCCTCGCACGTCCTGCTGGCGATGGGCTGCACCGACGAGGCGGCCCGCCACTCGCTGCGCTTCTCGCTCGGCCACACCACGACCCAGGCCGACGTCGACGCGCTCGTGGAGGCCATCGGGCCGGTCGTCGAACGGGCCAGGACGTCACGGCGGTGACCCGGCCATGAAGGTCGTCGCCGCCATGTCCGGGGGCGTCGACTCGGCCGTCGCCGCCGCCCGCGCGGCCGAGGCCGGTCACGACGTCACCGGGATCCACCTCGCCCTGTCGCGGAACCCGCAGTCCTATCGTTCGGGAGCCCGCGGCTGCTGCACCATCGAGGACAGCAACGACGCCCGGCGCGCCGCCGACGTCATCGGCATCCCGTTCTACGTCTGGGACCTCAGCGACCGTTTCCACACCGACGTGGTCGAGGACTTCATGGACGAGTACGCCGCCGGCCGCACGCCCAACCCGTGCCTGCGGTGCAACGAGAAGATCAAGTTCGCGGCCGTCCTGGACCGGGCGCTGGGCCTCGGCTTCGACGCGGTCGCCACCGGCCATTACGCGCAGCTCCGCACCGGGCCCGACGGGCTGATCGAGATGCACCGCGCCGTGGACCACGGCAAGGACCAGTCCTACGTGCTCGGCGTGCTCGACCAGCAGCAACTCGCCCACTCGATGTTCCCGCTGGGCGACTCGACCAAGCCCGACGTACGCCGGGAGGCCGAGGCGCGCGGGCTGCTGGTCGCCGACAAGCCCGACAGTCACGACATCTGCTTCGTCGCCGACGGTGACAACGCGGGGTGGCTGCGCGAGAAGCTGGGCGACCGGGCGCCCAACCACGGCGGCGACATCGTCGACGAGACGACCGGCGACGTGCTCGGCCGCCACGAGGGCACCGTCGGCTTCACGATCGGCCAGCGCAAGGGCCTGCGGATCGGCACGCCCGCCCCCGACGGCCGGCCGCGCTTCGTCCTCGACATCGAGCCGGTCTCCGGCACCGTCACGGTCGGCCCGCGCGAGCGGCTCGCCGTCGACCGGCTGACCGGCATCCGGCCGCGCTGGTGCGGCACCGTGCCCGACCGCCTCGTGGGCAGCGTGCAGCTGCGGGCGCACGGTGACGAGCACCGGGCCGTGGTGGAGGTGCGGGGCGACGAGGTGGTCGTCGAGCTGCTCGACCCGGCGTACGGCATCGCGCCCGGCCAGGCCGCGGTGATCTACGACGGCACCCGCGTCGTCGGCTCCGCCACGATCGCCGAGACCGTCCGCGTGCCCGCATGACAGTGGCCACCGGCATCGGCTCGATGCCTGCCCACGATGGGCGGAGTGACGGTGCGGCGTTCCTGGGCGCGCTGCGGACCGTGCTCGAGGGGCTGACCCAGGAGGGCGGCCTGCCGTACCTCCCCGAGCTGCCCGGCCGCGGGGCGATCGCGGGGATGACCGGTCGTTCGCTCGCCGTCGTGTCCGGCCTCGGGGTCGACCTGCAGCCCGCCGGCTGGCGGCTCACGGACGCCTCGGGTCTCGACCACCGTCGGGCACGCAGCCTGCTGGCCCAGGACCTCGACGGCCTCGAGGAGCAGACCGAGGGCTACGCCGGCACCTTCAAGATCCAGGTCGCCGGACCCTGGAC
>JAOPXF010000506.1 GCA_025965295.1 Nocardioides sp. | reverse complement strand
CGACCGGTCTCGGCGTCAGCTTCGGCGGCGTCAGTGCACTGCAGGACGCCGGCGTGACCCTCGAGCCCGGCACGATCCACGGCGTCATCGGACCCAACGGGTCCGGCAAGAGCACGCTGTTCAACTGCCTGACCGGGTTCGTCCGTCCGGACACCGGTCGGGTGCTCCTCGACGACGACGACATCACCCGGGTCCCCACCCACCGGCGCATCGACCGGGGCCTGGCGCGAACCTTCCAGACGCCGCGCTTCGACCCGCTCACCCCGGTCTGGCAGGCCGTCGCGTGCGGCTTCTACCCGAACTCGGCGCGGGGGTTGATCTCCTCCGTCGTGTGGTCGCCGGGCGTGCGCCGGCGCGAGCGCGCGGCGGCCGAGGGCACCGAGCGGCTGCTCGACCACTTCCACCTCGACGACGTGCGCAACGCCCGGGTGGGCGAGCTGTCGCTGGGCCGGGTCCGCCTCGTCGAGGTGGCCCGCGCGATGGCGATGGCGCCGCGCTACCTCCTGCTCGACGAACCGGCTGCCGGCCTCGCGATCGAGGAGCAGGACCTGCTGGCCGGCGAGCTCCGCCGGCTGGCCGACGACGGCGTCGGCGTCCTCATCGTCGAGCACAACTTCGACATGGTGGTCCGGATGAGCAACCGGATCCTCGTCCTCGACCGGGGCCGTGTCCTGCTCGAGGACGAGGCATCCGTCGTGGCCGGACACCCCGCCGTACGGCGCATCTACCTGGGCCTGGACCAGGACGAGACCCTCGAGGAGGCCGGACGATGAACGGCGGACTGTCATGCACAGCCTTGGTGGCGGGCTACGGGCGGATCGTCGTGTGCCGCGGGATCGCCCTGGACGTCGAGCCCGGTGAGCTAGTCGCCGTTCTCGGGCCCAACGGGGCGGGGAAGAGCACCCTGCTGCGGGCCCTGGCCGGCCTGAACCAGAAGAGCGGCGTCGTCCGATTGGGCGACGAGGACGTCTCCCGCAAGGGACCGGCCGCCCGCAGCCGGGCGGGCATCGCGTTCGTCCCGGAGTCCCGGGGCAACGTGTTCCCCACGATGACGGTGCGCGACAACCTGTCGATCGCCGGGCGCCGGACCGCGCCCGACCGCCGCACGGACCGGGCCGCGCTCGTGGCCGACCTGTTCGGCATCCTCGAGACGTACGCCGACAAGGCCGCCGGCCTGCTGAGCGGCGGCGAGCAGCAGATGCTCGCGATCGCGATGGCGCTGATGTCGGACCCCGCCGTGGTGCTGCTGGACGAGCCCTCGCAGGGGCTCGCCCCCAGCGTGCTGCGCAACATCGAGCAGTCGCTGCGTGCCCTGCGGGCCACCGGGATCACGATCGTGCTGGCCGAGCAGAACCAGCGGTTCGCCGGCGTCCTCGCCGACCGCGTCCTGCACATCCAGGGCGGTCGCCTCGTCCCGGCGGACCAGGCCTTCGAAGCCGAGCTGGCCGACGGGGCCATCGGCGTGGTGCCGTGACCTCTGCCGGGGCGCTGGCCGGCGTACGTGTCGTCGACCTGTCCCGGAACGCACCCGGTCCCTACGCCTCGATGCTGCTGGCCCGCCTCGGTGCCGAGGTCGTCACGGTCGCCGGCGGGCCGACCGGCCAGGCACTGCCCGAGCTCTCCGCGGGCAAGCGACAGGTGACGCTCGACCTGCGGAGCCCCACGGGTGTCCGCGCGCTGAAGACCGTGGTCGGCGACGCCGACGTCCTGCTGGAGAGCTTCCGGCCCGGCGTGCTGTCCCGGCTGGGGGTGGGCTGGCCGGAGCTGTCGGCGATCAACCCCGGTCTGGTCTACTGCTCGCTGACGGGCTACGGGCAGACCGGCCCGATGGCCGCCCACGCCGGCCACGACATCAACTACCTCGCCCTCACGGGCGTCCTGGGCTGCATGGGACCGGCCGACGGCCCACCCGCTCCCCCGATCAACCTGGTCGCGGACATGGGCGGCGGCGGGCTGTGGGCGGCGTTCGCCGTCCTGTCCGGCCTGCTCGAGCGCGACCGTACCGGCCGGGGTCGCTACCTCGACGCCTCGATGGTCGACGGCGTCCTGTCGATGATGGGCACCTGGTTCACGGCCTGGGGCACCAGCGTGATGCCCTCCCGCGGTGAGGGACTGATGGGCGGGACCGCCCCGTTCTACCGCTGCTACGAGTGCTCGGACGGCCGCTGGGTAGCGGTCGGCGCGATCGAGCCGAAGTTCTTCGCCTCCCTCTGGGACGTGCTGGCTCTCTCCGGTCCGGCCCCCGACCACCTCGACCCCGCGTCCTGGCCCGAGCTCACGAGCCGGATGGGGGCCCGCTTCGCGTCGGCCACCCGCGACGAGTGGGCGGCACGCGCCACCGCGGAGTCCTGCCTGACACCCGTGCTCGCTCCCGACGAGGTCCGGCACCACCCCCAGCACCGCGAGCGGCTGCCGCAGGACACCGCCCCCGACCCCGCGTCCCTCTTCCCGCGCCTGGACTGGCTGTCCGCGGCGGACCCCACCGCCGACGGGTCCGACGAGACGGAACGGCTGCTGCGCGCCGCCGGCCTCGACGACGAGACGGTCGCGACCGCGGTGCGGGCGCTGGCGACCGTGCCGCGGCCCGCGCTCGCCTGGCCCCCGCTGCGCTGACGCGACCGCCGACCACCGCGTCGTACACCTGTTCCGCACGACGAAGGACCCCGGCAGCCTCACGGCTGCCGGGGTCCTCGTCACCTCAGAGGTCGGGGGTCCTCAGGGGGTGTAGGTGGCGAACGCGCCGTCCTCCACGACGAGCATGGTGAGAGCGTCGGTCCCCATGCCGTCGCGCTCGTCCTCGGTGTAGCAGACCGACTCACCGATGGCGTAGGTGTTCAGGTCGCACACGGTCGTCATGGCGTCGCGCAGCTTCTCGCCGGTGATCTCGCCTTCGACCTTCTCAGCACCCGCTGCCACGACCTGGGCACCGTTGGCGCCGGCCGCCTCGTAGGACGTGCCGGTCTCGCCGGCAGCCTCGAGGAGGGCCAGCAGTTCCTTCTCGTCGTCCGAGGGGTTGTTCCAGTCGTTCATGGCGAGCATGTGGACGCCCTCGGCGGCATCCGCAGCGCCGTCGATGAAGCCCTGCTGGGCCAGGCCGATGCCGCCCCAGATCGCCACGTCGGAGCCGCCCTGGCGGATCGCCCGGGTGATGCCGACGCCGAGCGCGGTCGCACCGGTGACGAGCAGCACCACGTCGGGGTCGGCGTTGCGGAGCCGCGTGGCCTGGGCCGAGAAGTCGGTGTCGGTGACCGCGGCGCTCGCGCTGTCCACGATCTCCACGCCCTCCTCGGCGGCGAGCTCCTCGAGGTACTTCACGCTGGCGTCGCCGTACGCCGTCTGCTCGGCGAAGATGCCGATCCGGCTCTTCCCCTCGGACATGACCTGGTCGAACATCGCCTTGATCGTGATCAGGTCGCTGGGGGCCGAGCGGAAGATCCACGGCCAGAAGTCGTTCGCCTTGTCGGTGACGCCGATGGCGCCGTTCGTGGCCAGGATGGGCGTCTTGAGACCGGCGGCGATCGGCGCGTACGCCAGCGTGTTGCCGCCGGCGGTGGTGCCGATGATGACGTCGACCTTGTCCTGGGTGATCAGCTTGCGCGCCTGCTGCGCGGCCTCGGTCGGGTCGGTCTTGTCGTCGGCCTCGACGATCACGATCTGCTGGCCGTTGATGCCGCCGTTGGCGTTGATGTCGTCGAGCACCACCCGGGCGCCGTTGCGCTCGCTGATGCCGAACGGGGCGGCGGGACCGGTGAGGGAGAAGAGCAGCCCCACCCGGAGGGCGTCCGCGTCCCCCTCGGAGGCGTCGCCCGAGGAGTCACCACCACAGGCCGTGGTCAGCAGCAGGGAGCTGAGCGCGAGGCCAGCGGCCAGCGCCCGTCTCGCGGTCTTGGTACGAGTCATGTCGTCCTCACAGGTCCGGCACACGCATCGGGTTGCGTGTGGTGTCCGCCACATTAAGATGAATCTGACGTCAACGTCAAGTCGTTGTCAGAAACCCAGTTCTACGAGCACCCGCTCGCGGTGCGCCTCGCCATCACCGAACAGGGCCAGGTCGCTCTCCGCGCGCCGCACGAACAGGTGTGCCGGGTGCTCCCAGGTGAAGCCGATCCCCCCGTGGAGCTGGACGTTCTCGAGTGCACAGCTGAGGAAGGCCGGGCCGCAGACGCTGCCCGCCATCGCGACCGCGAGCGGTGCCTCCGGGGCGTCCGTCTGGATCGCCCAGGCGGCGTGCTCCACCGCCGACGTCGCCAGGTCGACCTCGATCGCGAGGTCGGCGCAGCGGTGCTTCAGCGCCTGGAACGAGCCGATGACGCGGCCGAACTGGGTGCGGGTGAGCGTGTAGGCCACGGCGTCCTCCAGCGTGCGCTGGGCGCCGCCCTGCTGCTCGCAGGCGACCGCGGCGGCGACCCGCTGGCGCACCAGCGCGACGACGTCCGGACGCGGACCGTCACCCAGCTGCCGAGCCGGCGCGTCGGCCAGCTCGACGCGGGCGAAGTCCCGGGTCAGGTCCATCGACTCCTGCCCGGTACGGCGCACACCGCCGGCGCCGAGGTCCACCGCCCAGATGGTCGAGTCCGGGCCGACCAGCACCAGCAGGTCCGCCGAGAGTCCGTCCAGCAGCCGGTCCAGCTGCCCTGTCGCGCGCCCGTCGGTCACCGTCACGCCGGGCGCGTCCAGGGCGGCGGCCGCGACGACCGAGCCGTCCAGGAGCCCGCCCAGCAGATCCATCGCGCCGGCTCCGAGCACCAGTCCCTGGGCGGCCACGACCGAGCCCAGCACGGGCAGGCGGGCCAGGACCCGGCCGCACTCGCGCTGCACGAGGGCGAGCGCACCGAAACCCGCCCCGGAGCCGCCGAGCTCCTCGGGCACGTCGATGCCGGCCATCCCCAGCTGCGCGCAGGCGCGGCGCCAGAGCTCGCGATCGACGCGCGGCCCCGCGGGCTGGTCGGTCGTCACGACGCCGCGCTCCAGGAAGGACCGGACGACTTCGCGCCAGGTCTCCAGCTCTTCCTCACGAAGGATCACGACGACTTCCCCGCCAGCAGCATGAGCGAGCGCTCACCGAGCGCCTGGACCTGGGCGCCGCGTTCACCCATCCGCTCGTCGGTGGTCTCGCCACGTAGGTAGCGCGCGTAGAGCTGTTGCAGGATCACCGCGGTCTTCCAGCAGCCGAACGCCTCGTACCAGGCGATGCCGTCCCGGTCCACGTCGATGCCGGCGCGGGCCGCGTAGCGGGTGACGACCTCGTCGCGGTCCGGCAGCCCCAGCGTCTCCAGGCCGGGGATCGCGAGCGCCGCCGAGCCGCCGTCGGTCGGCCAGTAGTTGAGCAGCGTGCCGAGGTCGACGAGGGGGTCGCCGAGCGTGGCCATGTCCCAGTCGAAGACGGAGACGACCACGTCGGGGTCGCCCTCGGCGAACTGGCAGTTGTCGGTCTTGAAGTCGTTGTGCACGATCGCGGTGCGACCGCTGGTGGGCAGGCCCGCCACCAGGGCGGCGCCGGCGCGTTCGACCGCAGTGCCGGGCTCGGTGGCGACCGCCTCCCAGCGTCCCGCCCAGCCGCGCACCTGACGCTCGAGGTAACCGTCGGGGCGACCCAGGTCGCCGAGGCCGCAGGCCTCGGGGTCGACCCGGTGCAGGTCGGCGAGGGCGTCGACGACCGCGCGCCCGATGCGCAGGCCCGGGTCGGGCAGCCCCGCCATCGACGGGGGCAC
>JAOPXF010000431.1 GCA_025965295.1 Nocardioides sp. | reverse complement strand
AGGACGGGCTGCGGCACGACGAGCAGGTCGTAGTCACGGGTCAGCTCACCGAACTTGAGCAGGTTGCGCGCCTCGCGGCGGTAGTCGAGCTCCCCGGCCAGCGAGCGGCGGAACTGCCCGAGCAGCTGCTCGAACCCGAAGCGCCTGCCGGCGGCGGTGTGCCGGTCGGCGAGGCCCGCCAGGCGCGTGAGCGTGTCCATGTCCTCACGGGCGAGCTCCCGCGCCTCGGGCCGCTGGACCTTGACCACGACCTCGCGGCCGCTCGGCAGGGTCGCCCGGTGCACCTGGCCCAGCGACGCCGACGCAAGCGGGGTCTCCTCGAAGTCGGCGAAGAGGTGGCGGATCTGGCCGCCGAGCTCGCTCTCCACGATCTCGGTGACGACGTCGAACCCGAACGGCTCGGTGTCGTCCTGGAGCCGGGCGAGCGCGGTGGTGTACGCCGCCGGCATCAGGTCGAAGCGCGTCGAGAGGAGCTGGCCGAGCTTGATGTAGGTCGGACCCAGCTCCTCGAGGTCGCGGGCGAAGGCGTTCGCCTTCTCCTCGTCGCCCATCGGCGGGTCCTCGTCGAAGGAGAACTCGTCGAGCCCGGCCCCGGCGACCAGGTCGGAGCGGCCGTGCCGGACGAGGAGGCGTGCGAGCGCGGCGTAGCGCCCGACGCCCGTCGGAGTCAGTGAGGACATGGCGCACAGCATGCCTCGGCCGGGTCGTGCGGGCCACTCGGGGCGTGCGGTTCCCCCGAAAGTTTCGGGCGGGTCGGCGTCAGGCGGCGTACGCCGGGGCGGGCGCGACCGCCCCGGCCCCCGCCGAGCGCGCCTGACGGAACAGCCCGCGGACCTGGCCGACCACGTTGCGTCGGTTGGTCTCGGCCAGCCAGCCGTTGGGCAGCGAGAGCCGGAAGACCTTGTGCCAGGCCGAGCCGACCTGCTTCGGGAGGGAGGCCTCGTGGTAGCTGAGGCCGTAGCGCTGGAAGAGGTCCTTGATCTTCGGCGCGATCTCGCCGTAGCGGTTGCTCGGCAGGTCGGGGAAGAGGTGGTGCTCGATCTGGTGCGACAGGTTGCCGCTCATCAGGTGCATGGCCTTGCTGCCGGAGATGTTGGCGGAGCCGAGCATCTGGCGGAGGTACCACTGGCCGCGGGTCTCGTTGGCGTCCAGCGACTTCTGCTCGAAGGTCTCGACACCCTCGGGGAAGTGGCCGCACATGATGATCGAGTGGCTCCACACGTTGCGGACCAGGTTGGCCGTCGCGTTGGCCGCGAGCGTCGACAGGAACGAGCCGGTCGGCAGCGACAGCAGCGGGTGCACGACGTAGTCCTTCGTCACCTGCTTGCGGATCTTCTGCAGCGTCTTCCTGATGTTGGCCCGCATCTCGGGCGAGAAGCCCTTCTTCTCGCGCAACGAGTCACCGAGGTCGAGGTCGTACATCGCGATGCCGTACTCGAAGATGCACGCGTTGACGAAGTTCCACAGCGGCTGGACGAGGTAGCGGGGCTTCCACTCCTGGTCCTCGTCGACGCGCATGATGCCGTAGCCGAGGTCGTTGTCCTGGCCGACGATGTTGGTGAACGTGTGATGGGTCTCGTTGTGCGCGCGCTTCCACTGCTCGGGCGGCGACGCGTGGTCCCAGTCCCAGGTGGTGGAGTGGATCTTCGGGTCGCGCATCCAGTCCCACTGGCCGTGCAGGACGTTGTGGCCGATCTCCATGTTGTCGAGGATCTTCGCGGCACTGAGGCCGAGCGTCCCGAGCACCCAGGCGGGCGGGAAGACCGACGCGAGCAGGACGACGCGGCTGCCGAGCTCGAGCTTGCGCTGCACGTCGATGACGCGCCGGATGTACGCCGCGTCGCGCTCGCCGCGGCTGTCGACGACCTCCTGGCGGATCGCGTCCAGCTCCCGCCCGAGGGACTCGATGTCCTCGGGGGTCAGGTGGGCGATCTGGCTCGCGGGCTTGTTCTCCAGGACGGTCATGGGACTCCTCATCGGGCCGCCTCGGGGATGACGTCCCACCCGAGTCTCTCCTGTCGAGACAAACAATGCCTCATCCCGGCGGGTCAAATCCGCGTACGACGACCGAGTTCGTCCGTCAGGAGGCCGCTGCGCGGGCGGCGTACTCCCGGGCGATGGCGGCGCCGAGCCGGGCGTTGTTGCGCACCAGCGCGATGTTCGCGGTGAGGCTGGCGCCGTCGGTGATCTCGACGATGCGGCCCAGGAGGTACGGCGTCGCGTCCTTGCCGTGGATCCCGAGCGCGTCCATGTCGGCGAGCGCGCGGTCGATGATCGCGCCGATCTCGCCGGCCGGGATCTCGTCCTCGGCCGGGATCGGGTTGGCCACCACGAGGCCGCCGCGGATGCCGAGGTCCCACTTCGCGGCCATCACGGCGGCGATCTCGGCCGGGGTGTCGACGCGCATCGGGGCCGGGTGGCCGCTGCTGCGGGAGAAGAAGGACGGGAACTCGTCGGTGCCGTAGCCCAGCACCGGCACGCCCAGCGTCTCCAGCGTCTCGTGGGTGAGCCCGATGTCGAGGATCGACTTCACGCCGGCACAGACGACCGCGACGTCGGTCGTGCCGAGCTCGGTGAGGTCCGCGCTGACGTCGAAGGTCTGCTGGGCGCCCCGGTGCACGCCGCCGAGCCCCCCGGTGACGAAGGTGTGGATGCCGGCGATCGCCGCGAGGCGCATGGTCGCGGCGACGGTCGTGGCGCCGTGGGTGCCACGCGCCACCACGAACGGCAGGTCCCGGACGCTCACCTTGGTCACGTCGGGGTGGCTGGCCAGGAGCTCCAGGTCGTCGGGGGCGAGTCCGATCCGCGGCCGCCCGTCGAGGACCGCGACGGTCGCCGGGACCGCGCCGTGCTCGCGGACGATCCCCTCCACCTCGACCGCCATCGCGACGTTCTGCGGGTAGGGCATGCCGTGGCTGATGATCGTGCTCTCGAGCGCGACCACCGGGGTGCCGTCGGCGAGCGCCTGGGCGACCTCGTCGGTGACACTGACCATGGGATGGGGCATGGGGCGGGTCATGGGCCGGTTCATGGGGTGGTGCTCCTGACGAGTCGTTCGGTCAGGTCGGGCCTGACGGTCTGGGTGCTGGCGACGGTGAGGGCGGCGGCGGCGTGGCCGTACGCCGCGGCGGCGGCGGGCTCGTCGCCGCGCAGGAGGGCGTGGCAGAAGGCGGCGAGCATCGCGTCACCGGCACCCGTGACGTCGCGGACCTCGGCGTCGACGGCGGCGAGGTACGTCGCTCCCCCGGGGCTGCTCAGCAGCGAGCCGCGTTCGCCGAGGCGGACCCAGACGTGGGTGACGCCGCGGGCGTGCAGGGCGGCGGCGGCCGTCCGCAGCTGCTTGTCGGTGCGGGCGGGCAGACCGGTCAGGGCGGTGAGCTCGTCGCGGTTGGGCGTCAATGCGAACAGCGGCCGCTCGACGCCGAGCAGGTGGGCGACCGCCGCGGCCTTGGGCACGCTGACCGGCTCGAGGACGGTGCGGACGCCCGCCTGGGTCGCCAGGTCCAGCGCAAAGGCGAGCGTCTCCGGGGCAAGGTTGCCGTCGAGCACCAGCAGGCCCGCCGTGGTCACCAGGTCGCGGGCGGCGTTGACGCTGTCGGGGCCGAGCTCGTCGGTGGCGGTCATGTCGGCCACCGCCACCACCAGCTCGCCGCTCGCGTCGAGGACGGCCGTGTAGGTGCCGGTGGCGCGCGCGGAGCGTCGTACGTGCTCGACATGCACGCCCGCCGCTGACGTGGCCGCGAGCAGCTGGTCACCCAGGGCGTCGCTGCCGATCGCCGCGACCAGGTGGGTGCGGGTCCCGAGCCGGGCGAGGTTCTCCGCGATGTTGCGCCCCACCCCGCCGGGCGCCATCGAGCCGGTGCCCGGGTTGCTGGTCGCGGCCACCGCCGGACGCGTGCTGCGGGCCTTGACGTCCATGTTGGCGCCGCCGACCACGACGACCGCCGGCCGCTCGCTGAGGACGTAGCCGCGGCCGAGGATCACGCCCTTCTTGCCCAGGTTGGACAGGTGCACGTTGACCGCCTGGCGCGTGGTGCCCAGCGCCGCCGCGATCGCCTCGGACCCGATGAGCGGGTCTCGTCGCAGCAGCGCGACGATCTCCTGCTCGCGGTCGGTGAGGGTCATGCTTGTCAGACTAAGGGTTCCTTATGCTGACAAGCAATAGTCGTGCGACCGGTCCTCCCCAGGACCAAAGAATCCCGACGAATTTCGGCTACTGTCTCACGTCTTGAGATACGCACCCCTCATTGTCGGTGGCCCCGGAAAGCCTTGTCCCATGAACGGCAGCGCGGTCTTCGGAGTACGGCGACACCAGGTCGCCGCCACCGTCGAGCGCCTGCACGCGGAGCTCGACTCGGTGAGCCAGGCGTCGGTGTGGTCGATGGGCCACGACGAGTTCGCGCAGACGCTGACCGAGCTCACGCGGCTGCGGGCGCGGGTCGAGGAGCTCGAGCTGCGCGTCGCTGCCGGGGCGCACCGCGCCGACATCGGCGCCCACGTCGGCGCCACCAGCACGGCCTCCTGGTGGGCGCACGCCAGCCGGCAGACGCCGGCCGAGGCACACCGCCGGATGCGGCTCGCCCGCTCGCTCGACTGGGACCACGAGCGCACCGGTGACGCGCTCGCGGCCGGCGAGCTCGTCCTCGAGCAGGCCCGGGTGATCGTCGACGCGGTCGACGCACTCCCGTCCGACCTGGTCGACCCCGAGCTCGTCCAGCGGGCCGAGGCCCACTTGGTCGGGCTGGCGCGCGAGCACGACGCCCGCGCGCTGAAGATCCTCGGCGCCCGCATCCTCGACCACCTCGCCCCCGAGGTCGCCGAGGCCCACGAGCGGGCCGTCCTCGAGGCCGAGGAGGCCCGTGCCGCCCAACGGACCCGCTTGACCCTCGCCGACGACGGCCACGGCGGCTGCCACGGCCGGTTCACGCTGCCCACCGCACAGGGCCAGATGCTCAAGAAGCAGCTGCTCGCGATCGCCGCGCCCAGGCACCGGGCCGCGGATCGCGAGGCCACCGGAGGCGAGGCACCCGGCGACCGGCTGCCGCTGCCCCAGCGGCTGGGTCAGGCGTTCGGCGAGTGGATCGAGCGCTATCCGACCGACCGGCTCCCCCAGACGGGCGGCACCAACGCGGGTGTCGTCGTCACCATCCCCCTCGAGACACTGATGGGCGGCGACCGGCCCGGCACCCTCGACACGGGCGCCGTCATCACCGCGAGCCAGGCCAGGCGCCTGGCCTGCGAGGCCGGGATCATCCCGGCCGTGCTCGGCGGCCCCTCCCAGCCTCTCGACCTCGGCCGCACGCGGCGCTTCCACAGCAAGGCCCAGCGCGTCGCCATCGGCCTGCGTGACCGGGGCTGCACCGCAGAGGGCTGCGACTGGCCTCCCGGCCTCTGCCACGTCCACCACGACCTCCCCTGGAGCCGGGGCGGCCATACCACCGTCGACGACGGCCGGCTGCTCTGCCCGCGCCACCACGCCCGCGCCCACGACCCGACGTACTCCCTGTCCCACCTGCCCGGCGGCAAGGTCGCCTTCACGAGGCGGACCTAGGCCGCTCGCTGTCGAACTGTCGAGACCGTCGCGTCACCAGTGCGGGCAGTCGCGATTCCGGTGACCGTCCATGAAGGCGACGCACTGATTCTCCCGGGGCCCCATCGCGAGGCCCTCGGGCATCCTGACGACGCGCGGCGAGTGGCACGTCACCCACCGTCGTCGCCACCGGCGACGTCGGCGCGTCGGCCCGGGGGCGGCCGAAATGCAGGTGCCCACCCCGATCTGCATCCCTATCGTTACCGGCATGACCGGCCTCGAGATCCACCCGTTCGCCGAGGAGCACCTGCCCGGCGCGGGTCGGCTGCTCGCCGAGCGGCACCGCCGGCACCGCGTCGCCGAGCCGCTGCTCCCACCCGCCTTCGAGGACTCGGCCGTCGCCGAGAAGGCCGTGGCCGCCGCCGCCCGCGCGGAGGACGCCTCGGGCTCCGTCGCCACCCGCGGCGGCGAGGTGGTCGGCTACCTGCTCGGCGCCCCGAAGAGCCAGTCCTCCTGGGGCCCGAACGTCTGGGTCGAGTCCGCCGGTCACGCCGGCGACCCCGAGACCGCCAGGGAGCTGTACGCCGCCGCGGCCACCCGCTGGGTCGACGAGGGGCGCACGGCGCACTACGTCCTGCTCCCGTCGTACGACGACGACCTGGTGCGGGCGTGGTTCCGGCTGGCCTTCGGGCACCAGCACACGCACGCGATCCAGGCTCCCCCGACCGAGGTGCCGCCGCCGCGACCGGGCCTGTCGGTCCGTCGACCCGTCCGCGCGGACATCCCGGCCCTGGCCCGGCTCGAGGCCAGCCTGCCCCGGCACCAGGCGTTGGCTCCGACGTTCTCGTCCGGCCCGCTCGGCTCCTACCAGGAGTCGCTGGCCGAGTGGGAGGAGGACTTCGACGACCCGGTCTACACGACATTCGTCGTCGAGCACGACGGGACCGTCGTCGGCAGCGCGGTCGGGTGTGCGCTCGAGAGGTCGTCGATCCACACCGGCCCGGCCCGGCCGGAGAACGCGGCGTTCCTGGGCTTCGCCGCGGTCCTCCCCGAGGCCCGTGGCCTCGGGGCCGGCCGCGCGGTCGGCGACGCGGTGGCCGCCTGGGCGACCGAGGCCGGTTTCGACTCGGTCGTCACCGACTGGCGCGAGACCAACCTGCTCTCCTCGCGGGCCTGGCGCGGCCTCGGCTACCGGGACACGTTCACCCGGGTGCACCGCCTGATCGGGCACTGACCTCGCCGGGCGCGATCTTCTCCAGCCGGGTCCGCAGCGACGCCTCGCGGTGCGCGTTGCCGTGCAGGCGCACGTAGCGCTCGCCGAAGCCGGCGAGCAGCGCGTCGTCGAGGCGACGTACGGCGCCCGGCGGGTAGCGGTAGTCCATGCGGTCGTTGATGGCCGCGCCGTCGATCGGGCGGAGCACGTCGGCCAGCTCGTCGAGGGAGGTGATGCCGAGCTCGAGGAGCAGCCCGGAGATCCACGAGTAGTGGTCGGTGCGCGACCAGCCGGCGTCGGCGTACTGCCCGGCCAGGAAGGCGGCCAGCTCGCGCGGGCTGATCCGCGGGTCGTCGTCCTCGGACTCCTGGCGCTGCCCGGCCAGCCCCGTCTGGAGCCGGTCGCGGATCGTCGAGAACTCCCGGTCCGCCAGCTCCAGCAGGCCCGCAGCCAGGGTGAACCGGCGGTCGAAGTCGCGGACGTGCTCCTCGGGGATCTCGCCCTTGTAGCGGATGTCGTGCTCGAACTCCGCCCACGCGTGCTGGAGCACGGTGCGGATCTGGACCTGGGCGCGGCG
>JAOPXF010000414.1 GCA_025965295.1 Nocardioides sp. | reverse complement strand
GAGCAGCACACCCTTCGGCGGCCGGAGCTTGTGCTCGCGGAACAGGTCGGCGTGCAGGAACGGCAGCTCCACCGCGTCGCGGATCTGCTCGATCTGGTTGACCAGGCCGCCGATCGCGGTGTAGTCGATGTCCGGGACCTCTTCGAGGACGAGCTCCTCGACCTCGGACTTCGGGACCTTCTCGTAGACGAAGCCGGAGCGCGAGTCGAGCAGCAGCGAGTCACCGGCCCGGATCGTGTCGTCGAGCAGCGGCTGGGCGAGCCGGACGACCCGCTCCTCGTCGGCGTTGGCGATGACCAGGGCGCGGTCGCCGCCCTCGAGGAGCTCCTTGAACATCACCACCTCGCCGACCTTCTCGAAGTCGAAGGCGGCGACGACGTTGAGGGCCTCGTTGAGCATGACCTCCTGGCCGCGCTGCAGCTCGTCGAGCTCGACGCTCGGGCTGACGTTGACGCGCAGCTTGCGGCCGCCGGTGAAGACGTCGACGGAGTCGTCGTCGTTGCGGGTGAGGAAGGTGCCGAACCCGGCCGGCGGCTGCGCGAGCCGGTCGACCTCCTCCTTGAGCTTCATGATCTGGTCACGGGCCTCGCGCAGGGTCTGGGCGAGGCGCTCGTTCTGCGACGTGACTCCCGCGAGGGAGCGCTGCGTGTCGGCGAGCCGGAGCTCGAGCCCTCGCGAGTGCCCAGGTGCGTCGCTCAACCGGCGGCGGAGGTCACCGACCTCGGCCTCCAGGAAACGCACCTGGCTCACGAGCTCGTCGGGGCTCTGGCCGCCTGTGCTGGAAACGCCTTCTGATGTGGACATCAGCGTCACCTCCTGTGCCTGCGACCCTACCCGCGCAACCCGGGTACGGAAGGGCAGAAACCCCGGAGTTGGTCACGATTTGGACGCGTGAACATCACGCCCACCGCACGCCATTGGTCACGAACCGCAGCTCCCGGCCCCGGAAACGTGCGGTTGGGGACCAAACCCCAGGGGTCAGAGCCGCGTCACTCGACGGGCACGTCGGCGGGTCGCGGGCCCTGGTAGTCGGGGCCGTAGGCGCCGGGAGCGGGGCGGCGGGTCTTGCGGGGCGCCCGCTCCCCCGGGGCCATCCGCCGGGCCGTGACGAGGAACGCCGTGTGCCCGATCATCTTGTGACCCGGGCGTACGGCGAGGCCCTCGACGTGCCAGTCGCGGACCAGCGACTCCCAGGCCTGGGGCTCGGTGAACCCGCCGTGCAGCCGGACGGTCTCCACGAAGCGAGAGAGCTGGGTCGTGGTGGCGACGTACGCGCACACGATCCCACCGGGCCGCAGCGCGTCGGCGGTGGCGTCGAGGCACTCCCAGGGGGCCAGCATGTCGAGGATCACCCGGTCGGCGCGCTCGCCCGACGCGGGCAGGGCCTCGGCCAGGTCGCCGATCGTGAGGTGCCACGCCGGGTGGGTCTCGCCCTCGGGGGCGCCGAAGAACTGCCCGACGTTCTTGCGGGCGACGTCGGCGAACTCCTCGCGGCGCTCGTACGACGACACCCGGCCGTGCGGGCCGACCGCGCGCAGCAGCGAGCAGGTGAGGGCCCCGGAGCCGACACCGGCCTCGACCACGTGGGCGCCGGGGAAGATGTCGCACATCGCGACGATCTGGGCGGCGTCCTTGGGGTAGACCACGGCGGCACCGCGCGGCATCGACACCACGAACTCGGCGAGCAGCGGGCGGAAGACGAGGTACTCGCCACCCGACGACGAGGTGATCGTGAAGCCCTCCTCGCGACCGATCAGGTCGTCGTGGGCCATCGCGCCGCGGTTGGTGTGGAAGGTCTTGCCGGCCTCGAGGCAGATGTTGTGCCGGCGGCCCTTCTGGTCGGTCAGCCGGACCCACTCGCCCTCACGGAGCGGGCCGCGGTGGACACCGGACCAGGCCTCCGTCGGGACGTCGGGAGCGGTCTCGTGGGGGGTGCTGGACATGCGGGAACCCTAGGGCACGGCTCTCAAGTCGGGAGCGCCTGCTCCGCGGGCCGTCGCATCCGATCTGGCGGTGTTGTCGGCGACTCGACGGGCCTCCGGCCCGCCTTCGCACCTCCGCCTTGCCAGATACGGCGCGAAGCCCCGCTCGCGACGGCGCCGACTTGGGAGCCGTGCCCTAGTGGTGACTCTCCCGGAACGCCTTGTCGACGTCGGCGGTCGAGAGCACGCCGTAGATCGTGCCGTCCTCCTCGACGAGGAGGTACTCGGCCGCCGGTGCCCGGCTGATCGCGAGCACGAGCTCCTCGCCGGAGATGGTCGCCGGCAGGCTGAGGCCGTCGTCGAGGTTGCGCGCGACGGTCGAGACGGCCACCCACGGACGCCGGTCCTCGGGGGTTGCGAGCAGCGCCGCCTCGCTGACGACACCGACCGGACGGCCGGCGCCGGTGACCGTCACGATGCTGCCGGCGTGGGCCTCCTGGGCGCGGCGCACGGCCTCGGCCAGCGGGAGGTCGTCGGGGACGGCGAGGGTACGCCGGGCCAGGTCGCGGGCGACCAGGTGCGGCAACCGCGAGCGCAGCCGGGCCGAGGCCATGGCCGCGGTCGACCCCGACCAGAGGAAGGTCGCCACGATGAAGGCCAGCAGGAAGTCCAGCAACTCGGGGCGGGTGCCGAGGAGCTGTTCCTGGAGGAGCGGCCAGGCGATGACCGCGACCGCCGTGACCCGCCCGCCCCAGCCGGCGACGATGGTGCCGCGGTGCGGGTTGCCGGTGATGCCCCAGACGACCGACTTCAGGACCCGCCCGCCGTCGAGCGGCAGGCCGGGGATCAGGTTGAGGACACCGACGAGCAGGTTGGCGCCGGCCAGGCCCTCGACGGCCATCAGGATCAGCCCCTCGGGGCCGAGGAACCAGAGCCCGACCGCCGCGCCGCCGACGGCCAGCGAGGTGAGCGGGCCCACGACCGCGATCATGAACTCCTCGCGCGGCTTGCGGGCCTCGCCCTCGATCGCGGTCATGCCCCCCAGGAAGTGCAGGGTGATCGAGCTGACCGGGAAGCCGTAGCGGCGGGCCATGAAGGCGTGCGAGGCCTCGTGCAGCAGCACCGAGCCGTAGAGGACGACCGCGAAGGCCAGCCCCGCGACGTACTTCAGCGCCCCGAGACCGGGCGAGGCCTCCTCGACCCGCGGTGCCATGACGACCGCGATCAGCCCGGCGACCAGGAACCACGATGACGAGACGAGCACGTCGCTGCCGGCGATGGTGCCGATCTTGAAGGTTCCTGGTGGACGAGTCCGGGGCGGGGAATCGGGTTCGGACACGTGGCGAGGCTATCCGACGCGCCCACGGGCGCCCCGGGACTGTCCGCGGGCTCGCCTAGGGTGGCGCCATGAGCGTGGAGCAGCAGTCACCGGCCCCCTCACCGGTCCCTTCACCGGCCCCCTCGCCGGCCCCTTCACCGGCGGAGCGCGTCTCGACGCCGGTCGACGGCGTCGACGTCCTGGGCGCGCTCTCCCCCAGCCGGGCCGGCGACTTCATGACCTGCCCGTTGCTCTACCGCTTCCGCACCGTCGACAAGCTGCCCGAGCCCTACTCCGCCGACGCGGTGCGCGGCACGGTCGTGCACAAGGTCCTCGAGGAGCTCTTCGACCTCCCGGCCCCCGAGCGCACCCCCGAGCAGGCCCGCGGGATGCTCGTGCCCGCGTGGGAGCAGCTGCTCGCCGATGCGCCCGAGGTGGCGCAGATCCACGGCCCGGACGCCGGGTACGACGCCTGGCTGCGCAGCTGCGAGGCCGTGCTGGAGCGCTACTTCACCCTCGAGGACCCGACCCGCCTCGAGCCGGCCGAGCGCGAGCTCTACGTCGAGACGCTCCTCGACTCCAAGCTGCTGCTGCGCGGCTTCGTCGACCGCATCGACATCGCACCCGACGGTGCGATCCGGGTCGTCGACTACAAGACCGGCCGCTCGCCCGGCGAGTTCTTCGAGGGCAAGGCGCTCTTCCAGATGAAGTTCTACGCCCTCGTCGTCTGGCGACTGCGGGGCCGCATCCCCGCGATGCTCCAGCTCGTCTACCTCGGCAACGGCGAGATGCTCCGCTACGTCCCCGACGAGGCCGACCTGCTGGCCACCGAGCGCAAGGTCGAGGCGATCTGGCGGGCCATCCGGCACGCCGAGGAGTCCGGCGACTGGCGCCCCAACCCGGGCCGGCTCTGCGACTGGTGCGCCCACCAGGCCATCTGCCCGGCGTACGGCGGCACCCCGCCGCCGCTGCCGGAGCGCGAGCCGGCCGCAGCCGAGCCGGCCGCGCTGCCTCAGTAGAGGACGCAGGCGACGTCCACGTCGCCGGCGCGGCGCAGGGCCGGGTCCTCCCCCGGCTTGAAGCTCACCCGCACGCCGGTGCCGTCGTCGTCGATGCGCTCGACGCCACCCCACAACGGCTCGTCGGGGTCCTCGGCGCGCATCCGGTCCAGC
>JAOPXF010000381.1 GCA_025965295.1 Nocardioides sp. | reverse complement strand
TGCGCGACTACGACGTCACGGTGCGCGACGCCCGCGACCGCAGCCGCTTGTGGGAGACCGTGCGCCGCGGGCTCAAGAAGTGGATCCGGCTCGACCCCGAGCCGGTGACCATCGGCACCCTGAGCCTCGACCCGGCCGGCCAGGTGACCCGCCGTACGGGAATCCTCTTGCCGTACCGCGGCTGACTCGTGCGAGGCTGGGGCCATGCCCGGAGACAATGACGACCTCAAGGCCAAGATGCGCGAAGCGCTCGACAAGAAGAACGCCGGTCGCCGGAAGAAGGGCGAGAAGGGTGTCCACGAGGACGGCCCCCTCACCGAGAAGGCGCACGGCTCCGAGGTGGTCGGCGGCGGGCCGAAGGTGCACCGGCGCAAGGCCGGTGGCGGGGGCTCCTGACCTGCACGGCAGAATGCGGCCGTGCAGTTCGGACGCCGCGATGAGGAGTTCGAGGTCGGTGCGACCTACAAGCACTGGCCCGGCAAGACGGTCACCGAGTTCGACGACCACATGTTCTGCCTGCTCACCATGAACCACCACCCGCTGCCCCTCGACAGCAACTACGCCGAGGAGACCACGCAGTTCGGCAAGAACGTCGTCGTCGGCAACTACGTCTACTCGATCCTGCTCGGCATGTCGGTGCCCGACATCTCCGGCAAGGCGATTGCCAACCTGGAGATCGAGTCGCTGCGCCATGTCGCGCCGACCTTCCACGGTGACACGCTCTACGGCCAGACCACGGTGCTCGACAAGTGGGAGTCGAAGTCCAAGGACGACCGCGGCGTCGTGCACGTCGAGACGATCGGCTACAACCAGGACGGCACGATCGTCTGCATCTTCCGCCGCAAGGTGATGGTGCCCAAGGACAGCTACCTCGAGGCCCGCGGGGGCGAGCAGCCCGGCCGGCCGGTGCCGAAGCCGGACAAGAACTGGCCCGGCCCCGACGCCACCGAGTAGCCGCCGAGGGCGGGCGGCACACCGCCGCGGGGTTGCCCCGCCGCCGCGGCCGGTGGCATGGTCGAGCGAGTGACCGACCAGATCGACACCGCCCAGGGTGAGGCCCGCGACGCCTCCGCCGATCGCTCCGACCGGGCCTTCTTCGGGCAACCCCGCGTCCTCGCCAACCTCTTCGGCGTGGAGATGTGGGAGCGCTTCAGCTTCTACGGCATGCAGGGGATCCTCGCGATCTACCTGTACTTCTCGGTCGCGAAGGGCGGCCTCGGCATCGACGTCGCCGTGGCCACCGGCATCGTCGGGGCGTACGGCGGCGGCGTCTACCTCGCGACGATCCTCGGCGCCTGGTTCGCCGACCGGGTGCTCGGTGCCGAGCGCACGCTGTTCTACTCCGCGGTCGTCGTCATGCTCGGGCACGTCGCGCTCTCCCTGGTCCCGGGGATCGAGGGCGTGGGCGTCGGCCTGGTCCTGATCGCGCTCGGCAGCGGCGGCGTCAAGGCCAACGCGACCTCGCTGGTCGGCTCGCTGTACGCCGAGGACGACGAGCGACGCGACGCCGGCTTCTCGCTGTTCTACATGGGCATCAACATCGGCGCCCTCGTCGGCCCGCTGCTGACCGGCCTGCTGCAGAAGGACTACGGCTTCCACTACGGCTTCGGCCTGGCCGCGGTCGGCATGGCCCTCGGCCTCGTGCAGTACTCGATCGGCCGCAGGAGCCTGCCGCCCGAGACCCACGACGTGCCGAACCCACTGCCGGCCGCCTCGCGCTGGAAGTACGCCGCCGGCGCGGTCGTGGTCCTCGCGCTCGTGGCGCTGCTGGTTGTCACCGACGTCATCACCGCGGCCCGGCTCGCCGACATCGTCGTGGTCGTCACCCTGGTCGCCGCGCTCGGCTACTTCGCGGTGATCCTGTCCAGCCGCGAGATCAGCGACGTGGAGCGCAGCCGGGTCTGGTCGTTCGTGCCGATGTTCGTGACCAACGCCGTGTTCTGGTCGCTCTACCAGCAGCAGTTCACGGTCGTGGAGATCTACTCCGACAAGCGGCTCGACCGCGACCTGTTCGGCTGGGAGATGCCGATCTCGTGGGTCCAGTCCATCAACCCGGTCTTCATCATCGTCCTCGCCGGCATCTTCGCGGGGATGTGGACGCGGCTCGGCCCGCGCCAGCCGTCGACACCCGTCAAGTTCGGCCTCGGCACGGTCACGATGGGCGTGGCGTTCCTGCCGTTCCTGCTGATGCCCGAGGGCGAGAACGCCGTGCCCCTGCTCGCGCTGTCCGGCATCCTGCTGCTCTTCACGGTCGCCGAGCTGCTGATCTCGCCGGTGGGGCTGTCGCTGTCGACCAAGCTGGCGCCCCAGCGTTTCCGCACCCAGATGGTGGCGCTCTACTTCCTGTCGGTCGCGCTCGGCACGGCGATGGCCGGCAAGCTCGCGGGCTACTACGACCCGGCCGACGAGACGGGCTACTTCCTCGTGATCGGCCTGGTGGCGATCGCGGTCGGCACGCTGGTGCTGGTGTTCACGAAGCCGATCCGACGTCTGATGGCCGGGGTGCACTGACCGGTGTCGCGAAGGCCCGGGCGAGGGGCAGGATCCCCAGGATCAGCACCATCGGCACGGCGAACCCGATCCGCAGGGATCCCGAGCCGACCAGCCCGGTCATGACCGAGCCGAGCAGTGCGCCGACGTAGTTGAACTGGTTGAACCGGGCGATCACGGCGTCGACCCGGGCGTGGCGGACCGCCGGGTCGACCTCGTCGCCGCCGGCGATCCGGGCGGCGGCGGAGAAGCTCAGCGGCGCGATGACGGCGACGCCGGCCCCGAGGACCGTGAAGCCGAGCACCGCCACGGGCCAGGTGGGGGCGAAGACGACGACCGCGAGCGCGCCGGACGCCACCACCGCGCCGACCCGCAGCACGGTCACCGCGCCGTACGCCGCGACCAGCCGGTCACCGGCCAGCCGGAAGATCCCGCTGGCGATCAGGTAGGGGAAGGTGGCGAGCGCGACCAGACCGGACGGGGTGTCGAAGGTGTGGTCCAGGAAGAGCGGTCCCCAGGTCTGCGTGGCCGTGTCGACCATGTAGAAGAGCACCATCCCCAGCCCGACCAGCACGATCGGCCGCCACGGGACCGCGGTCGCGGCGTCGGTGTGCGGCACGGCGCCGACCCGGGGGAGCAGGGGCGCGAGGAGCACGACGAGCGGCACCACGGCCACCAGCGACACCGTCCAGAGCGGCAGCGAGCCCGTGAGGAGCGCCAGCCCGGCGCCCGCGACGCCCCCCAGCGTCCAGGCACCGTGGAACGACGGCAGGATCGGCCGGTCGTAGAGGTGCTCGAGGGCCACCGCCTGCATGTTCGTGGTCGCGTCGACCACGCCCAGCCCGACGCCGTACACCGCCATCGCACCGATGAAGACGCCCTCCACGGGTGCCAGCGCGATCAGGACCACGCCCACGCCGACGAGGAACAGCCCGGCGCGCAGCATCGTCGCGCTGTCGCGGTGCTTGGCGAGCGTCTCGGCGACGACCGACCCCGCCCCGGCGAGCAGCACCATCATCAGGAGCAGCAGCGACAGCTGGACCTCGCCGACGTCCCAGCGGTCGGAGAAGTCCGGCAGCCGGCTGGTCAGGCTGATGAAGACCATCCCCTGGGCGAAGAACCCCGCCGCCGCCGCCAACCGGGCGCGCGACAGGGGCGCGGGACTCGACATGCGTAGATGGTGGCACGAGGGGGCGCCCCGCCTGCCCGTTCCGCAAGGTCCCCTCAAAAGCCGTGCCGGGCGACCCCGGGTGCGAAAGGATTCACCGGATGCCGTGGGGTGCCCCCGGCGCGGTGAGGAGTGGGGATGGCACGCACGGGACAGCAGCTGCGGCAGCGCACCAAGAAGGCGATGGCGGCGGGCGGTACGACGTCGACCCGGGCCACGGCGAGCGCGGCGTCGCAGCGGAGGTTCGGGGACCGAGCCCGTTACTCGTTCGACAACTCGATGGCCGGCGGGACCCCGGCGCTGATCGCCTGGCTCACGCTGATCACGCTCGTGCTCGTCACCGTGTTCACGGTCGTCACCACGGTCTTCCGGCTGCGTTCCTCGGACACGACCGGCCGGGGCTTCCTCAAGGAGCTGTTCTACAGCCTGCTGCACGCCCTGGACCCCGGCTACATCGGCGGGGACGTCGGGTCGTGGGGCTTCCTGCTCACGATGCTGGCACTGACGATCGGCGGCCTCTTCATCGTGAGCGCGCTGATCGGCGTGATCGCCACCGGCATCGACGCCAAGCTCGCCGACCTGCGGCGCGGGCGGTCGATCGTCCTCGAGAAGGACCACACGGTCGTGCTGGGCTGGTCGGACTCGATCTTCACGATCGTGCACGAGCTCACGCTCGCCAACGAGAGCCGGCGCCGGCCGGTCATCGTGATCCTCGCCGACCGCGACAAGGTCGAGATGGAGGACGAGCTCAGGGCCAAGGTGCCCGACACCCGCGGCACCCGGGTCATCTGCCGGTCCGGGTCGCCGATGGACATCGACGATCTCGCGCTGAGCAGCCACACCTCGGCCCGGTCGGTGATCCTGCTCGCCCCGGACTCCGAGGACCCGGACAGCGAGGTCATCAAGACCCTCCTCGCCCTCACCCACGGCGGGCCGGACGGTCCGCGGATCGTCGCCGAGATCCGCAACCCCACCAACCTCGAGGCCGCGCGGCTCGTCGGCGCCGACCGCACCGTCCTGCTCGACATCCGCGAGACGGTCGCGAAGCTGGTCGTGCAGACCTCGCGCCAGTCCGGCGCCGCCGCGGTCTACACCGAGCTGTTCGACTACGACGGCGACGAGATCTACTTCCTGGAGCAGCACGCGCTCGCGGGGTCGACGTACGGCGACGCGCAGCTGGCCTTCGAGCAGGCCTCGGTCATCGGGATGATCGACGGTGACGTGACGAAGCTGAACCCGCCACCGGAGACGCCGATCGACGCCCAGACGCTGATCGTCGTGGCCGAGGACGACTCCGCGCTCGACGGCTCGTCACTGACGACGACCCGGCCCGACCTCGGTCTGCTGGGCACGGAGGAGGGGCGGGACGAGCACCCCACCCGGGCGCTGCTCGTCGGCTGGAACGAGCGGGCGCCGATCATCCTGCGCGAGCTCGACCACTACGCGCCGCCCGGCTCGTCGCTGGTGCTGCTCACGTCGCACGGGGAGCCGCGGGTGCCCGCTCTCGACAACCTCGAGGTGACCGTCGTGCACGGTCCCACGACCGACCGGGCGACCCTCGAGACCCACGTCGTGCCGGGTCTCGACCAGGTGATCGTGCTCTGCTACTCCGACCACCTCGGCGTGCAGGCCGCCGATGCCCGCACCCTGGTCACCCTGCTGCACGTGCGCGACATCCTGGCCCGCTTCGACGGGTTCACCGCGGTGGTGAGCGAGATGCTCGACGACCGCAACCGGGTGCTGGCCCAGGTCGCGCACGTCGACGACGTCGTGGTCAGCGGCGAGATCGTCAGCCTGCTCGTCACCCAGCTCTCGGAGGACCTGCGGCTCGAGTCGGTCTTCGCCGAGCTGCTCGGCAACGAGGGCAGCGAGATCTACCTGCGCCCCGCCGAGTGGTACGTCCAGCCCGGCCACGAGGTGAGCTTCGCGACGATCGTGGCCGGCGCCGTACGACGCAACGAGACGGCGCTGGGCTACCGCTCGGCGTCGCTGGCCGGCGACCAGCGCAGCGACTTCGGCGTCCGGGTGAACCCGGCCAAGAGCGAGACGTTCCTCGTGCAGCCGGGCGACCGGGTGGTCGTGCTCGCGGAGGTGTGACGGCTCGTCCGGGTGCGACACTGGCCCCATGGTTGAGGGAGACGTCGACGAGGTCTGGCTGGTCCGGCACGGCGAGACGGAGTGGAGCCGAGCCGGCCGGCACACGTCGACCACCGACCTGCCGCTGCTGCCCGAGGGCGAGCGCGTCGCCCGCGGGCTGCACGAGCGGCTGGCGGGGATCGACTTCGCGCTCGTCCTCACCAGCCCGCGGCAGCGGGCCCGGACGACCGCCGCGCTGGCCGGGCACGCGGACGCCAAGGTCGATCCCGATCTCGCCGAGTGGGCGTACGGCGACTACGAGGGCGTGACGACCGCGACCATCCGCGAGACCGTCCCCGGCTGGACCGTGTGGAGCCAGCCGTGCCCCGGGGGCGAGACCCCCGCCCAGGTCGAGGAGCGACTGGACCGGGTGGTCGCCCGGCTGCGGGCGGTCGACGGGAAGTCGCTCGTCTTCGGTCACGGCCACGCGTTGCGCGCGCTGGCCGCGCGCTGGCTCGGCCTGCCCGTCACCGACGGCCGGCTGTTCCGCCTCGACACGGCAACGGTGTCGGTGCTCGGCCACGAGCGGGAGTCCCCGGTCGTGCTCCGCTGGAACTCTTGACGGACCGGGGCGCCGCCCCCACCGTTGACGCATGTCGCTCGCAGCCGGCTGCCCGCGCTGTCCGATCCCGGTCGTCCGGCTCGAGGGAGGGTCGGAGGGGTGGTCCTGCCCCCGGCACGGCAGGGTGCGCCCGCTCTGGCGTCCGGCCGAGGCGTCGTACGACGCGTTCACCGAGCACCTGCAGGCCTCGGCCGAGTTCCCGACCTACCTGCCCTGGCCGATGAGTCCCGGCTGGTCGGTGACCGACTTCGGGGTGGTGGGGGACGCGCCGGACCACCCGGTCGCGACCATGACCTGCTGCTCCGGCACCAGCGAGCTGGACGGCCCCGTCGACCTCCTCATGATCGCGGAGGAAGCGGGCACGGGCCTCGGTTCGCGCTGCGCGGGCCTGCCGGGCGACGGGCCCGGGGACGACGTGGGTGACGGCCCGCCGGCCGTCCGGGTCCACATCGGGAGCAAGTCCGTGGGCCTCTGGGTCGTGTCGACGAGCTCGTCGAACCAGGAGTTCGACCGATCGGTGCTGGCCGGTGAGGCCGAGGGGCGCTGGCTGTGGATCGTGCTCCGCCCGGCCGCCGCCGTCCTCCTCTTCCGCGACGACTGGCTGCTGCGCGACGTCTCCCACCTCGGGCCGCCGCTGGTCGAGATGCCGTTCGGTGGGCCGAAGCCCGAGTGGTGAGCCAGCCGCTCACAGGGTGATGAGGACCACGCCGGCAGCGACGAGGACGGTCGCGGCGATGCGCCATCGTCCGAACCGCTCCCCGAACAGCACGGTGCCGATCACGGCGCCGACGATGACGCTGGTCTCGCGCAGTGCGGCGATCGGGGCCAGCGCGCCGCGGGTCTGGGCCCACAGCACCAGTCCGTAGGCGACCAGCGACAGCAGCCCGCCGGCCAGGCCGGCCAGGAGGTGCGGGCGGACCTGTCGCCACAGCCGGCCGCGGCGGGCCACGACCGTCGCCAACGGCAGGAACGGACCCTGGAGCAGGAACAGCCACCCGGTGTAGCCGGCGACCGAGCCGGCGCTCCGGACACCCAGCCCGTCGAGGGTCGTGTACGACGCGATGACCACGCCGGTCAGGACGGCTGCGCCGATCGCTGGGCGCGCGGCCCGGGTGGGGACGCCACCGGCGAAGACGAGGATGACCAGACCCACGGAGATGACCAGGACCCCCACCAGCCGGAGGTGGGAGAGGTCCTCGCCGACGAAGACGGCGGCGCCGAGCGCCACCAGCCAGGGCGAGGTGCCCCGGGCAAGGGGGTAGACCTGACCGAAGTCGCCGAGCCCGTAGCTGCGCATCAGCAGCAGGTTGTAGGCCACGTGCAGGAGTGCGGAGCCGGCCAGGAAGGGCCAGCTGGCGGCGGCCGGAGCCGGTGCGACCAGCACGAGCGCGGCACCGCCCAGCGTGATCGACGTACCGATGAGCGCGAAGCCGACCAGCTGGTCGGTGATGGCATGGGCCAACGCGTTCCAGACCGCGTGCAGCACCGCGGCCAGCAGCACGGCGGCCACGACGGCGAGACCGACCGAGGACGAGGGGGTGGTGCCGGCGGTGAGGGTGGACACGAGGGGACTCCCGGGATTGCGGTGCCCCGGGTCGGGGCAGGGCGACAGGACCCCCTCCGGGCTTTTGTCCCCTGGGTCTGGTGGTCCCGGCTGGCTGCCGGGACCGTCCTGGCGCCGCTCGGACCGGACCCGGCTCGCCCTCGTTGTGTGGTGCTCGAGGCGGGCGGCCGGCGGAACCCTAGGCGCAACCACGTGCTGGGCCGAGCCTACGCCCACCCGCCCGTGCTCGCTCCTCAGTACGCTGCAGCGGTGCGCATCGACCTCCACACCCATTCGCGGGCCAGCGACGGCACGCAGACCCCGGGGGACCTGGTGCGCGCCGGTGCGGCGGCGGGCCTCGACGTGCTCGCGATCACCGACCACGACACCGCCGCGGGCTGGCCCGAGGCGGAGACCGCTGCCCCGGAGGCCGGGGTCGAGCTGGTCCGGGGCATGGAGATCAGCACCCGGCACGACGGCCGTGCCGTGCACCTGCTCGCCTACCTGCCGGACCCGACGTACCCACCCCTGGTCGAGGAGCTGACGAAGATCCTCGACGGCCGAAGCTCCCGCCTCCCGGCCATGCTCGAGCGGCTGCGCGAGGTGGGTGTCGACATCCACGCCGACGACGTGCACCGGGTGGCCGGCGGCACCGCCGCGACCGGTCGGCCGCACGTGGCGGACGCGCTCGTCGATCTGGGCGTGGTCCGGGACCGGACCGAGGCGTTCGCCCGCTACCTGAACCCCGGCCGTCCCGCACACGCGCAGCGCTACGCCGCGTCACTCGAGACGATGATCCGGGTGGTGGGGGAGGCCGGTGGGGTCAGCGTGATCGCGCACCCGTGGGGTCGACACGGCGGCCAGGAGCGCCCCGACGAGTCGACCATCGCCGCCCTGGCCGCGACCGGCCTCGCCGGGATCGAGGTGGACCACCAGGACCACGACGCCGGGGCACGCGACCGGCTCCGGGCCATCGCCCGCAACCTCGGGCTCGTCGTCACCGGCTCCAGCGACCATCACGGCACCGGAAAGGTCGACCACGAGCTCGGGGTCAACACCACCGCGCCCGACGAGTACCACCGGCTGCTCGAGCTGGCGGCGGCGTCGTCGCGGCGCTCCGGTCGCCCCACCCCGGCGGTGGGCTCGTGAGCGGCCTGGTCAACGGCGTCCTGCTCACCGAGGTCTTCGTGACGCTCTTCGTGATCATGGACC
>JAOPXF010000380.1 GCA_025965295.1 Nocardioides sp. | reverse complement strand
GAGGTTCCGGCACGGCGGCGGCGTCCGCGTCGACCTGGTGGCCGGCCGGTCGACGGGCCAGGGCCACGACCGCATCGTCGTCGACCAGGTCCTCGACGTGGTCGGCAGCGACAAAGACGACGTGCTGCTCGGCACCGACCACGGGGAGGTGCTCTCGGCCCGGGGCGGCGACGACCGGGTCGAGTCCGCCGGCGGCCGTGACTTCGTCGTCGAGGGCGACGCGCCGAACGGCGACGACACGTACCTGCTGGGCGACGGTAACGATTTCTTCGGCAGCCTCCGGGGCCAGGACACCGTCGACGGCGGGCCCGGCAACGACGAGCTCAACCTGTGGAGCCCGGCCATCACCGTGGTCGACGGCGGACCGGGTGACGACGAGATCCGCCGGTACGCCGGTCCCGACGGCGACGTCCTGCTCGGAGGCGACGGCATCGACGAGCTCACCGTGTCGGTTCAGCGACCCGAGGCCGACGCCGCCGTGCTCGACATCCCGGCCGGGACCCTCACGTTCGACGACCGGAAGATCCAGGTGGGCGGCGTCGAGTCGTGGGCGCTGGCGTTCCCGATCCCGCTGACGGTCTACGGCAGCGAGGACGCCGACACCGTCTACGGCACCGGCCTGGGCGACAAGGACGCTGCCATGACGGCGTACCTCCGTGGCGGCGACGACACGGCCCGGGGCTACCTGGCCGACGACTACGTCGACGGTGGCGACGGTGTCGACACCGCGGACCTCGGGCCCGGCACCAACACCTGCGTGAACGTGGAGGCGGGCCCCTGCTGATCTGGGCTGACCCCCGCCTGCGTCAGATCCCGTTCGAGCGGCAGGGGCGCCGGCGCAGCGCCGCTACGTAGTCGGTGGGTGCGTCGGCGGCCTCGGCCGCGTCCGCGAGCGTCCCGAGGTACGTCGCCGAGGGCAGCCCGCCCTCGTAGGCGTCGAGCACGTAGGTCCACACCACGACCTCGCCGGTCATCGTCGCGACCCGGACCTTGGTCTTGCGGTAGAGCCCGTAGTCGGCCTGCTCCCAGCCGTCCAGGTCGACCTCGTCCTCACGGGTGATGTCGTACACCGCGACGAAGACCTGCTCGAACGGGTCCTCGACGATCGTGGTCAGCGAGCCGTCCCAGCCGTGCTCCTCGCCACCGAACGTGAGCCGCCAGCCCTGGAGCCAGCCGGTCGTCCGCAGCGGCGAGTGCGGGCAGCGCTCGCTCATCCGGGCGGGATCCAGATTGGTCCCGTAGGCGGCGTAGAGCGTCACGGGCGCCAAGGCTAGTCCCTGCCTTGGTCGCCGCGACGGGCAACTCCTAGGCTGGGGGGCGTGACCCACTACAACGTTCTCGTCCTCGGTGCCGGCCCCGGTGGCTACGTGGCTGCCATCCGCGCCGCCCAGCTCGGCCAGACCGCAGCCGTCATCGAGGAGAAGTACTGGGGTGGTGTCTGCCTCAACGTCGGCTGCATCCCCTCCAAGGCCCTGCTCAGGAACGCCGAGCTCGCCCATGTCCTGACCCACGAGAAGGACAAGTTCGGCATCGAGGGCGACGCGACCATGTCGTTCGGACCCACGCACAAGCGCAGCCGTCAGGTGTCCGCCGGCATCGTCAAGGGCGTGCACTTCCTGATGAAGAAGAACAAGATCGCCGAGATCGACGGGTGGGGCACGCTGCTCGGCGCCCAGGACGGCAAGCAGGCCGTCGAGGTGACCGACAAGGGCGGCAACAAGGCGACGTACACCTGCGACAACCTGATCGTCGCGGCCGGCGCCAAGGTCCGGATGCTGCCGGGCATGAGCCCGAGCAAGAACGTCGTGACCTACGAGGAGCAGATCCTCGACGAGAACCTCCCGGGCTCGATCATCATCGGCGGCTCGGGCGCGATCGGCGTCGAGTTCGCGTACGTGATGAAGAACTTCGGCGTCGACGTGACGATCGTCGAGTTCCTCGACCGGATGGTGCCGACCGAGGACGCCGACGTCTCCAAGGAGCTGCTCAAGCACTACAAGAAGCTTGGCGTGAAGGTCATGCTCGCGACCAAGGTCGACTCCGTCGAGGACACCGGCGACGGCGTGAAGGTCACGGTGAGCCCGGCCGGCGGCGGCGACGCCCAGGTGCTCGAGGCCGACCGGATGCTCGCGGCGTTCGGCTTCGCTCCGCGCGTCGACGGCTACGGCCTGGACACCGCCGGCGTCGAGCTGACCGAGCGCGGCGCGATCGCGGTCGACGGCCGCGGCCGCACCAACGTCGAGAACATCTACGCGATCGGCGACGTCACCGGCAAGATGATGCTCGCCCACGCCGCCGAGGCGATGGGCATCGTCGCAGCCGAGACGATCGCGGGCGCGGAGACGCAGGAGATCAACTTCGACATGATCCCGCGGGCGACGTACTGCCAGCCGCAGATCGGCTCCTTCGGCTACTCCGAGGAGCAGGCGAAGGAGAAGGGGTACGACGTGAAGACCGCGACGTTCCCGTTCTCGGCCAACGGCAAGGCCCAGGGCCTCGGCGAGGCCGTCGGCTTCGTCAAGATCGTCGCCGACGCGCAGTACAACGAGATCCTCGGCGCCCACATGATCGGCCCGGACGTCACCGAGCAGCTCCCGGCGCTGACGCTCGCCCAGCAGTGGGACCTGACCGCCGACGAGGTGGCCCGCAACATCTTCGCCCACCCGACGCTGTCGGAGGCCGTCAAGGAGGCCGTCCACGGCATTGCCGGCCACATGATCAACTTCTGACCATGAGCGGCGGACCGGATTCCAACAAGGTCGTCATCATCGGGGGCGGCCCGGGCGGCTACGAGGCCGCGCTGGTCGCGGCCCAGCTGGGCGCCGAGGTCACCGTGGTCGACACCGACGGCATCGGCGGCTCGGCCGTCCTCACCGACTGCGTGCCGAGCAAGACCCTGATCGCGACCGCCGAGCTGATGACCGACGTCGCCGGGGCGGCCGAGCTCGGCGTGCGCTTCCAGGACCACGAGGGCGACGCGGCCACGACGATCCGCGTCGACCTGGCCCGGGTCAACGCCCGGGTCAAGCAGCTCGCGGGCGACCAGTCCGCCGACATCGGCCGCCGCCTGGCGAAGGAGGACGTCACCGTCGTCCGCGGCCGCGGCCGCCTGCGGCCCTCGACGGGACGGGGTGCCCCCAGCGTGGTCGCCACGCTGCCCGACGGGACCGAGCAGGTGCTCGAGGCGGACGCCGTGCTCGTCGCCACCGGTGCCGCGCCCCGCACGCTGCCCACCGCCCAGCCGGACGGCGAGCGGATCCTGACGTGGGAGCAGGTCTACGACCTCACCGAGGTCCCGACCAAGTTGATCGTCGTCGGCTCCGGCGTCACCGGTGCCGAGTTCGCCAGTGCGTACCTCGCCCTCGGCATCGACGTCACGCTCGTGTCCTCGCGCGACCGGGTGCTCCCGGGCGAGGACGCCGACGCGTCCGCCGTGCTCGAGGAGGTCTCGACCCGCCGCGGCATGAACGTGCTGTCCAAGTCCCGCATGGAGTCGGTGACCCGCGCCGGCGACACGGTGACCGTGACGCTGACCGACGGCCGCACGGTCGAGGGCTCGCACTGCATCCTCGCCCTCGGCTCGGTCCCCAACACCGACGGGCTCGGCCTCGAGGAGGCCGGTGTCGTGCTCGAGGACGGCGGCTTCGTCAACGTCGACCGGGTCTCGCGCACCTCGGCCCGCGGCGTCTACGCCGCCGGCGACTGCACGGGGGTGCTGATGCTCGCCTCGGTCGCCGCGATGCAGGGGCGGATCGCCATGTGGCACTTCCTGGGCGACACCGTGCATCCGCTGGACCTCAAGAAGGTCTCCTCCAACGTCTTCACCGCACCCGAGATCGCCACCGTCGGTTGGTCGCAGCAGTCCGTCGACAGCGGCGAGATGCAGGCCGAGGTCGTCATGCTCCCGCTCTCGGGGAACCCGCGGGCCAAGATGCAGGGCGTGCACGACGGCTTCGTGAAGCTCTTCTGCCGCCCCGGCACCGGCATCGTCGTCGGCGGTGTCGTGGTCGGGCCTCGGGCCAGCGAGCTCATCCACCCCGTCTCGATCGCGGTGGCGGAGTCGCTGACCGCCGACCAGCTGGCCCAGGCGTTCACGGTCTACCCGTCGATGAGCGGCTCGATCGCCGAGGCCGCCCGCCGCCTGCACCACGTCTGACCGGAGCCCACGCTTGCATCACGCCGGGCCGCCGTGTTCGGATCGGGGCTCGCTTCGTCGCACCTCTCGGGGGAGAAGACATGCCGCACCGCCACGCCGTACGACCGCTGCTCAGCGCCTGTCTCGGCGTCGCCCTGGCCGCCGCGTGCCTGCTCCCGGTGTCCCCGGCGAGCGCCGCCGAGCCGTGGCAGGTGCCGGACCACGCGACGATCAGCCTCGACGGACGTGGCAACGGGCACGGTCACGGCATGTCCCAGTACGGCGCGGAGGGCGCCGCGCGGGAGGGGCTGGGCTACCGCGACATCATCGGGTTCTACTACCCCGGCACCAACTGGGGCACCGCCTCCGGGTCGGTGACGGTCCTCATCACCAGGGACACCAGCAGGGACGTCGTCGTCGACCCGCGCTCCGGCCTCACCGTGCGCTCCCTGGGGCTCGGCCGGACCTGGCCGCTCCCCGCGAAGGTCCGCAAGCACGGGCCCGGCTCGACCAAGGTCGACGTGCGCCGCTGGCGGATCACACCGGCGCCGAACGGTCACAGTGCCGTGTCCTACCGCACCGGCGCGTGGCACGAGTGGAAGGTCGCCCGCGGCGACGCCGAGTTCGCGGCCGGTGGCAAGCCGGTCACGCTGCGCACGCCGGTCGGGCCGGTCGCCTACCGTGGCGCGCTGCGCTCGGCGACCCCCGCCGGCTCGACGTCCGACCGGGACACCGTCAACGTCGTCGGCCTGGACGCCTACCTGCGAGGTGTCGTGCCCAGCGAGGTCATCGCCTCCACCTGGCACGCCGACGCGATCCGGGCCCAGGCGGTCGCGGCCCGCACCTACGCGGCGTACGAGCGGGCGCACGCCCCCTCCGCTCGCCACTACGAGCTCTGCGACACCGCGCACTGCCAGGTCTACGGCGGCTACTCCGCGGAGTACCCCACCTCGAACGCTGCCGTGTCGGCCACCGGCCGCCAGGTCATCACGTCCGGCGGTGACCCGGCTTTCGCGCAGTTCTCCGCCAGCAACGGTGGCTGGACCGCGGCCGGGGACTTCGACTACCTGCCGGCACAGGAGGACCGGTACGACGGCTGGACCGACGCCGGGCACCAGACCTGGAGCACCACGGTGACGTCCGAGGAGATCGAGAAGGCCTACAACATCGAGGACCTCAAGGCGATCAGCATCGCGACGCGTGACGGCAACGGCCAGTGGGGCGGTCGCGCCGAGACGGTCGACCTGACCACCGCCAAGGGCGACACCTACTCCGTGACCGGCGAGTCGTTCCGCAGCCACCTCGGCCTGCGCTCGACCTGGTTCGAGATCACCGCCGTCGCCCCCCGGTAGCCGGCCCCGCGAATTACATATCTGTAGTTCCCCGGTAGGAATTGCGGTGCGGGTGTGACGCGTGGTGCGATCGATGTTCACACCCGTCCCGGCCGTCACTCGAACCACTCCGGAGTCTCCCCATGCGCCTCGCCCTGCCCGCCGCGCGCCGTGCCGCCACGCTCCTGGCAACGCTGCCGACCGTGGTGGCCCTCGTGCTCGCCGGGGGCTCGGCACAGGCCGCGAAGGCGGACACGTGGAAGGTGCCCGGGCACGCCTGGGTCACCGTCAAGGGCCACGGCTTCGGGCACGGCCACGGGATGTCGCAGTACGGCGCAGAGGGTGCGGCCCGCGAGGGGTTGGGCTACCGCAGGATCGTCGACTTCTACTACCCCGGCACCAGCTGGGGGACGGCCCGGGGCACGGTGTCGGTGCTGATCACCGCGGACACCAGCGACGACCTCGAGGTGCTCGCCCGCAAGGGCCTGACCATCCACGACAGCGCCGCGAAGGGCCGCGTCGCGTTGCCCGACAACGGCGCCACCCGCTGGCGGGTCGGGGTCGCGAAGGACGGCACGAACCGGGTCGCCTACCTCACCGACCGGTGGCACCGCTGGCGGAAGCTCGGCGGCACCGGTCAGTTCTTCGCGGCCGGCAAGCCGATCACGCTGGTCACGCCGAGCGGCAACCGCGCGTACCGCGGGCGGCTCGCGGCGCTCCCTCCCTCCGCCGGCTCCCGCAGCCGCGACACCGTCAACACCCTCGCGCTGGACAGCTATGTCAAGGGCGTCGTGCCCCTCGAGATCCCCGCGCTGTGGCACCCGCAGGCCGTCCGTGCCCAGTCGGTCGCGGCCCGCACCTACGCGGCGTACGAACGCGCGCACCCGCACGGCCCGACGTACCAGCTCTGCGACACCTCGTCCTGTCAGGTGTACGGCGGCTACGACGCCGAGCACCCGGCCGCCAACGAGGCCGTCGACGCCACCGGGCACCTGGCCCTGCTGTCGGGCGGCGAGCCCGCCTTCACGCAGTTCGGGGCCAGCTCCGGCGGCTGGACCTCGGCCGGGTCCGTGCCCTACCTGGCGGCGCGCGAGGACCCCTACGACGGCTGGGCCGGTAACCCGGTCCACGACTGGTCCGTGCGGCTCTCCGACGTCCGCCTCGAGCAGACCTGGCCGGCTCTTGGCAACCTGCAGCGGATCACGGTGACCCGGCGCGACGGCAACGGCGACTGG
>JAOPXF010000338.1 GCA_025965295.1 Nocardioides sp. | reverse complement strand
CCAGAACATCCCAGGATCGTAGTAGTTGGTGGGCATCCGGTTGTCGAGCAGGCCCATGGCGGAGTACGTCGCGGCCACGACCTCGGCGCAGTAGGTCATCTCGGCGGCCGCGGGTCGCCGTACCCTGCCGCGCGCCCAGCGCCCGACGAGCGCGGCGGTGGCCGGGAACGGGGTGCCGTCCAGGCGCGCGATCGTCCTCAGCACCGCCGCCTCCATCCCGGGCGTCACCTCCGCGTCGAGCTGACGGAGCCAGGCGCGCTGGTCGTAGCGGCCGCTCCACTGCTCGACGGCGGCGCGCAGGTCGTGGAGCTGGACGCCGCGGTGCTGGGCGCCGCTCCAGACGCACGGGAGGCCCTTGCCGAGCTCGGCGTGCCACATCAGCGGCGGCATGTCGTCGAGGACGACCGCCATGCCCACGTGGTTGACGGGCGCGTTGGTGAGGACCCGGATAGCGTGGTCGGCGGCCGAACGGCCACGGAACAGCCAGAGATCGCCGGTGCGGGTGAGGTCGACCGCCTCGTCCAGGGTCAGCCGGCTGTCGGGCATGAGAGGGAGTCCTTCGGTGAAGCTGTGGAGAGTGCTCGGAGTCGCGGGGCTGGCCGGCGTGGCCGCCACCGGGGTCATCATCGCCCGGGACCAGCGCAAACGTGCGCAGCTGACCCCCGAGGAGATTCGTGCCCGCCTGCACGAGCGGCTCGCGCAGGACCCTCCCACCGACGGCTAGCGCCCCCAAGGGTCTAACCCAGCGCGCCCGGGTCGTCGGGGACGTCGACGGCGTGCTCGTTCAGTGACTCGAGCGGCACGAGCTCGAGGGCGCGGGCGTTCGTCGACGCGAGCACGACCGGAGCCGCGGCGCCGTCCTGGTAGGCCTGGAGCCAGCGCACCGCCACCACGCACCAGCGGTCACCCGGGTGCAGGCCCGGGAAGCCCCACTCGGGACGCGGTGTCGAGAGGTCGTTGCCGACCCGCTGCTGGTGCTCGAGGAACTCCGGGGTCATCACCGCGCAGACCGCGTGCAGGCCCTGGTCGTCCGGCCCGCAGGAACAGTTGCCGTCGCGGTAGAACCCGGTGACGGGGTCGGTGCCGCAGGGCTCGAGATCCCCGCCGAGGACATTGCGCTCGTTCATGGGCCGAGCCTGTCACGAGTCGATCAACGAGGTGTAGACGACGACGTTGGCCTGGTAGCCGGTCGCGCTGTCGTAGGCACCGCCGCAGGTCACGAGCTGCAGCGCGTGCCGGCCGCCGTGGGGGCCGTAGACCTGCTCGGCCGGGAAGTCCGCGTTGGGATAGGTGCGCAGCCTCAGCACCCGGAAGCGGGACACCGAGCCGTCGACCGCCCGGACCGTCACCACGTCTCCCGGCGCCAGGTGGCGCAGGCGGTAGAAGACCGCCGGGCCGGAGTCCGAGTCGACGTGGCCCAGGATCACCGCGGAGCCGCGGGTGCCGGGCCGGGGGCCGTAGCGGTACCACCCGGTCGTGGCCGGGTCGCTCGGGACCTCCACCGTCCGGTCGGCGTTGACACCGAGCCGGGTCACCCGCGCCGAGACGTCGATCGCCGGGATGCTGATCCGGACCGGCCGGCTGCCGCGACGGTCGGGTGCCGGCTCCGGAGCCGGGACGCTGCCGGTGGCCGCGTCTGGTGTGCTCGACGGCACGCCCGACCCGGTGGTGGGAGCCACCGGGTCACGGCGTACGGCGAGCGTCAGGCAGACGAGCGCCAGCACCAGGAGCAGGCCGGAGGCCAGCCACCAGCGACGTGCGGTCACGGATTCACCCGGCAGTCGGGCGGGTCCTCCGCGACCGGCGCACGCCCTGCGCGCCGAGGACGGCGGAGCCGCCCAGCGCCAGGGCGCCGAGCGTCAGCCACAGCGGGTCGACGGACAGGGTGGTCGCCGGTCGGCCGGTCCCGGGGTGGCCGGAGGGCACGAAGCCCACCCGCGGGCCGGGCCCGTCGCTGCTGCCGCCCGAGTTGCCGCCGCCCCCGTTACCGCCCGCGTTACCGCCACCGGGCCCGGTGCTGGGCGTGCTGGACGTGCTGTCGCTTGGGCCACTCGTGGTGGTGGGCGTCGCCGTGGACGTCGGTCCCGTCGCGGTAGGTGTGGCGGTCGCCGTAGGCGTCGGCGCGACCGCGCAGCCCGGTACGGTGATCGTGTTGGTGTCCAGGGTGACCGCGCCGTTGCGAGCCAGCACCCGGCCCTGCACGGTGGCGCCGGTCTGCAGGCTCGCGCTGGTGAGCGCCAGGATCGAGCCGACGAACGAGGTGGAGGTGCCCAGCGTCGCCGAGCTCCCGACCTGCCAGAAGACGTTGCAGGCCTGGGCGCCGCGGACCAGGGCGACGGTGCTGCTGCCGGCCGTGATCAGAGTGGAGCCGGCCTGGAAGACGAAGACCGTGTTCGGGTCGCCCTCGGCGTCGAGTGTCACGGTGCCGGTGAGCGACATGGCCGCGGCCGACTTGTAGACGCCGCCGACGAGGACCTGGCCGCCGAGGTCGGCGGTGACGGGGGAGGCGGGGGTGCGACCCGCGGCGTCGTTGTACGCCGTGACGAGGTCGTTCTGCGCCTGGAGCGCCACGGCGTCCGCGACGTGCTGGGCGCCGTTGACGACCTGGCCGGGCGGGAAACCGGTGACCGCGCTGCCCGGGCTGACCCCCAGGTCGCCGGAGATGACGCTGGGGCCGGTGTTGGTCACGGTGGTCCCCGCCAGCACGGCGAACGGCGTCGCGGTGCCCAGGCCGACGGGCGGCAGGGCGGCGAAGGCCGCCGGCGAGGCCGCGACCATCAGCAGGCTGACCGCCGCGGCGACCGCGCCCACGGCGAGACCGGCGAGTGTGCCGGTGCGGCGAGCCGACCGAGGGGAGGACGAGAAGGGTCGACTGCGCATGTCAGCTCCAGGCAAGTGATTGCCGGAATAAACTGACGGGCAAGGGCTGCGTCGTACGTCCGGGTAGGTGCAACAGTAATGCGGTTGTCAACTATCTGCTGCCCGATCGGGCACGACGCCGTCCGAGGCGGCTCAGCCGCAGTTGTCGCAGACCCCGGTCGGCGGGATCGCCATGAAGCAGGTGCCGCAGATGTTCGGCTGCTCCAGCGCCCGGCGCTCCTTGCGCTGGCGCAGGTGGATCTGCTCGAAGCGCGGCGACATCAGGGGGCGGCCGCCGTCGGCGGGCACGTTCGCGCCGGCCCACGTGTAGCACTCGAGGCGGGCCCTGGCGGCCTCCTTCTCGCGCAGCAGCGGGTCGGTGATCTCGTCCTTGCCGGCCAAGCGCAGGGCCTCGTCGAAACCGACACCCACGGTGCCGTCGGCCTTGTGCACGACCAGCGAGGTCAGCGCCGGCTCGTCGTTGTCGTGGTTGAGCCGGGCCACGGCGGTGAGCACCGGGCCGATCCAGCTGCGGACCTGGCGACGGGTGTGGATGCCCGACGACTCCTGGATCTCGGCGGCCAGCTCGGCGTACTCGATGAGCGACTGGTAGTGCCCGGCCACGCGGGTCAGGATGCGGCGCGCCTCGGGGGCCCAGGCCTGCTCGGCCTCTTCCTTGGTCGGCTCGTCGATCTCGACGTCGTCCGCCTCGTCGACTGCCTGGTCGTTCTCCTCGGTCAGGACGTCACCCCCGGCGACGTCGACCTCGGCGTCTTCCGTCGTGCGCCAATAGCTCTGCCGGACGTCAGCCACGCCAATCCATTCCGGTCCGGGGACGAGCGGCGCGTGGTCGCGCAGCCTCGAGTCACCGGTTCCTCCCCTCCAATGTAGGCCTTCCGGGGGCATTCGCACGGATCGGGACCACCCGGATGGGTGAATCGGGCGTGAACGGGGGACGAGCACCTCGGATTCGCGTGGGGTATCACCCGGCGAGCACGTAGGCTCTTCCCCAACGGGAGAGCACGACCAGCACGGGGAGGGGCCTGATGCGCCGCGCACTGATCATCGCCGCAGGCGCGGTCACGGCCGCCGTCCTCACGGCCGCGCCGGCCATCGCCGACGACACCGTGGTGGTGCGCGGTCTCGACTTCCAGGGCGGCCTGACCAGCCTCTCGATCACCGGGTGCCCCGGCCTCTTCGACCGGGTTGCCGAGCCCGTCACGACGTACGTCAGCAAGAGCCCGGACGCCCCCGCCGGCGCTCGCAGCCTCAAGTACGACCTCGCCGGCGGCAACGCGGTGGGCTCGCAGCACGCGGTCGCCTCGATGACGCAGACCAGCGTGGCGGGCCTCTCGGTCTTCGCGCCCGACGGTGCGATCGGGGTCGCGTACGCCGGCTACCGGGCGCCCGCCGACTGGGCGACCAGCCTGATCTGGGTCGGCCGGGCCGACCTGCGGGCCGCTCCGGGCGGCTGGCAGCAGGTGGATGCGACCGGGCTCACCTACACCTGGACCCAGTACGACATGGACACCCGCCAGCCGGTGGCCGCCAGCGACGAGCCCCTGACGGTCGCGGGCTTCGCCGCCGCCCACGGCGGTGACGGTCCCGGCTTCTGGACGGTGGGATTCGGCTGCGACGGCAACCCTTTCAAGATCGACGCACTGCGGATCGGCGCCCCGGGCGCCGTCACGACGTACGACCTCGAGGGCTTCACCAGCACGACCGCGATCAGCGGCTCGAGGACGTCGGTCGCCGCGGGCGACGCGGTCACGCTCGCGGGCACGCTCCGCGACGGGCGCGGCCAGGCGCTCCCGCACGGCCTGCTGGTGCTCGAGGCCCAGGAGTACGGCCAGGAAGGCTTCCGGCCGGTCCAGGGCGGCGCTGCCACGGTCGACGCCGGAGACCCGACGGTCACCGTCCGGCCGAGCGCGCGCACCGTCTACCGCTGGCGCTTCGCCGGCACCTGGTCGGTCGACGGCAGCCTGTCCCCGACCTTCACCGTCGACGTCGGCACCGTGGTGACCGCGCAGACCGACGACTCGCGCGTCGAGGCCGGCCAGCCGCTTGCCGTCGTCGGCACCACGACTCCCGCGCAGCCCGGGGTTCGGGCGACCCTGTGGCGGCTCGGGGCCAAGGGTCGGGTCCCGGTGGCCACCACCGTGGTCGACGGCGGGGGCCGCTTCCGCTTCGAGGTGCCCGCCGACGTCGAGGCGCCGTGGCGGTACGTCGTCACGGTCCCGGCCGCCCACGGCAACCTGGCGGGGGAGTCGTCGGCCCAACAGGTCCGGGTCGTCCGCTGAGGCGTCACCAGGCCTCGGCAAGACTGGCGTGGTGACCGCACCCTCCCCCCTGATCGAGCCACGCCTGATCGACACCCGCGTCCCGGAGCGCCCCGAGGGCGCCGTGCTCGTCCTGCACGGCGGGGCCCATCGGCCGGGCCGGACGATGGTCAGCCCGACCCAGCTCTCGGTGCTGCGGATGATCCCGGTCGCGGGGCGCGTCGCCCGGACGGGTCGCGGACGGCTCGCAGTGTTCCGCCTGCTCAACTCCGCCCGGGGCTGGGACCCGGAGCGGACCCCGGTGGGCGACGTCCGGTGGGCCCTGGCGCGGTTGCGCGAGCGGTTCGGCGAGGGGTTGCCGGTCGCCCTGGTCGGCCACTCGCTCGGCGGCCGGGCCGCCCTGCTCGCCGGCGGCGAGGCCGCGGTGCGCGGCGTGGTGGCGCTCAACCCGTGGGTCTACCCGTCCGACATCGCCAACCTCACCGGCCGGCGGGTGCTGATCGTGCACGGGACCGAGGACCGCATCGCCGACCCGGCGCGGTCGGCCTCGCTCGCCCGCAGGCTGGGGCGGCACACGGACGTGGAGTACGTCGAGGTGCCCGGCGCCCGGCACGCCATGCTGCGCTACGGCGCGGTCTTCGAGCGGGCCGCCGCCGACTTCGTGACGGCGACGCTCAGTCCGCCTGCTCCTCACGCAGGGCCGTAGCCGCCTCCTCGATGATCGCGCGCATCGCACGCTCCGCCGTGACCGCGTCGCCGAGGCGCACGGCGCGGGCCACCTCGTCGTGCAGCGCGATCGCCTCGGGGTTGGGCCGCGCGGGCATCATCCCGTGGTGGGTGCGGCCGCTGAGGACCTCCTCGACCACCCCGTCGAGGGCCCGCAGCATCTCGTTGCCGCTGGCCTCGAGCAGCGTGCGGTGGAAGATCGTGTCGGCCAGCAGGTAGGCGTCCAGGTCGCCGTCGCGGCCGTGCACCACCATGTCGGAGACCGCGGCCGCCATGATCCGGCAGTGGTGCGGGTTCGCGCGCTCGGCGGCCAGGGCGGCGGCCACCGGCTCGATGCCGCGCCGCAGCTCGGAGAGCTGGAGCAGCTGCTCGGTGCGGTCGCCCTCGTCGAGGCGCCAGCGGATGACGCGGGGATCGAAGACGTTCCACCGGCGGCGCGGCTGGATGGTGATCCCGACCCGGCGGCGAGAGGCCGCCATCCCCATCGACTCCAGCACCCGGATCGCCTCGCGGGCGACGCTGCGCGAGACGGAGTACTCGGCGCAGATGCGCTCGAGCGTGAGCACCTGGCCGACGGCGAGGGATCCGGACGCGATGCGCCCGCCCAGGGCGTCCAAAACGCCGGCGTGCTGTCCGGTGATCGGGGCGTGGGTCACGCAAACATCATGCCACCCGAAAGGATCGAGTAAAAAGATCTGGTGAATATCGGTCTAGGTATTGCAAAGATATGACGAATGATCGCATCATCTGACGCATGTCTCCAGCACCCCTCCTCGTCGTCATGGGCGTCAGCGGCTCGGGCAAGTCGACCGTCGGCGCGGCCGTCGCCCAGCGGCTCCGGGTGCCGTTCGCCGACGCCGACGACCTCCACCCGCCCGCCAACATCGCGAAGATGACCGCCGGCCACGCGCTCGACGACCACGACCGCGGCCCGTGGCTGGAGGCGATCGGGGAGTGGCTCGCCGCCCACCCCGGGGGCGCCGTGATGAGCTGCTCGGCCCTCAAGCGGGCCTACCGCGACCAGCTGCGCCACCACGCCGCGGGCGTCGCGTTCCTGCACCTCGAGGGCAGCCGCGAGGTCATCGGCCGCCGCCAGGCCAGCCGCCCCGGGCACTTCATGCCCGCCTCCCTGCTCACGTCCCAGTTCGAGACGCTCGAGCCCCTCCAGCCGGACGAGCACGGCCTCGTGATCGACGTCGACCAGAGCGTCGACGCGATCGTCGAGGAGTACGTCCGCACCACGCAGCACCCCGCAACCGAGGAGAAGAACTGATGTCCACCCTGTCCGCACTCCTGCCGTACGCCGCGGCCCCGATCGTGCAGCCCGTGGCGCCCGGGTGGCAGCTGATCACCGGTGCCCTCGCGGCCATCGCGCTGATCGTGCTGCTCATCACCGTCGCGAAGGTGCACCCGTTCCTCGCCCTCATCGCGGGCGCCCTCACCGTCGGCGCGGTCGCTGGCGAGAGCGTCCTGGCCGACGCGGACGGCAAGGGCATCCTGCCGTCGTTCACGGCCGGGTTCGGCTCGACCGCGGCCGGCGTCGGCGTCCTGATCGCGCTCGGCGCGATGTTCGCCAAGCTGTTGGCGGACTCCGGCGGTGCCGACCAGATCGTCGACACCATCGTGGGTCACGCGTCGCCGCGGATGCTGCCCTGGGCGATGGCCCTGGTCGGCGCGATCATCGGGCTGCCGATGTTCTTCGAGATCAGCCTGGTCCTGCTGATGCCGGTCATCTACCTCGTCGCCCGGCGCGCCCAGGTCTCGCTGATCACCGTCGGCATCCCGGCCCTCGCCGGCCTCTCGGCGATGCACGGCTTCGTCCCGCCGCACCCCGGCCCGGTCACGGCGGTCGGCTACCTCGGCGCCAACCTCGGCCTCACGCTGGGGCTCGGCCTGCTCGTCGCGATTCCCACCGTGGTCGTCTCGGGTCCGCTCTTCGGCCGGTTCGCCGGCCGCTTCGTCGACGTACCCGCGCCGCACACCTTCGACGCCGAGCGCACCGACGACGCCGGCCGCCCGTCGTTCGCCGTCACGATGGCGAGCGTGCTGCTGCCCGTCGCGCTGATGATGGGCAAGTCGGTCGCCGACATCGTCGTCGACGACAACACCGCGCCCGTACGACGGGTGCTCGACCTCGTCGGCGAGCCGATCTTCGCGCTGCTGATCGCCCTGGTCGTGGCGATGTTCACGCTGGGCCGCGGCTCGGGCATGGACAGGTCCCAGGTCTCGAGGACCATGTCGGAGTCGCTGCCCCCCATCGCCGGGATCATCCTGATCGTGGCCGCCGGTGGCGCCTTCAAGCAGGTGCTCGTCGACACCGGCGTCGGCACGCTGCTCGCCGACTGGGCCCAGGACAAGGACATCCCGGTGCTGCTGCTGGCCTGGGTGCTCGCGGTGCTGATCCGCCTCGCGACGGGCTCGGCGACGATCGCCACGATCACGGCCTCCTCGCTGATGATCGGGCTGGTCGAGGGGCTCTCCTCGACCGACACCTCGCTGGTCGTGCTCGCGATCGGGGCCGGCTCGGTCTTCTTCAGCCACGTCAACGACGCCGGCTTCTGGCTGGTGAAGGAGTACTTCGGGATGACCGTCGGGCAGACGCTGAAGACCTGGTCGCTGATGGAGACCGTGCTGTCGGTCTCCGGCCTCGGCTTCGTGCTGGTGCTGAGCGTCTTCGTCTAGCCCGGCCCCCCGATCACCCCAGGTCGTAGAGGTAGCGGCTCGACGGCACCAGGTCGAGGTCGCGGTCGGCGCCCATCTTCCCAACGCTCTCCATCAGGCGGGTGAGGCGTCGGCCGAGCTCGTCGTCGTCACCGTCACTGCCGTAGAACGCGTGGATGTCGCCGAGCGCGGCGCTCGGGAAGAGCTCCTCGACGATCGCGTCCACCTGCGGGGCGTCGGGGGTGACGGCGTCGACGACGATGTTCTGCAGGTAGCCGAACGTCGCCTGGGTCTCCATCGCGATCTGCGTGTGCGGGCCCAGCCACCAGGCCAGCCAGTCCTCGCGCGCCAGGTCCTCTGGGCGTCGCAGGATCGCCATGTTGGCGAGCGTGTCGGCGCGGCTGCCGTCGTACGCCTCGGGCGGGTCGAGCGGGCGGTGCTCGTCGACCCGCCAGCCCGCGATCCTCGAGGCGTCGTCGCCCAACGTGGACACCAATGCGGACACCAGTGCGGAG
>JAOPXF010000356.1 GCA_025965295.1 Nocardioides sp. | reverse complement strand
GTCACGGTCCACAAGCCGGATGCACCCATCGACGCGACGTTCGCTGACGTCGCGCTGACGATCACCCGGAAACGTGAGGGCCAAGCGTGACTGAGACCCCCAACCCCAACATCATCGACGCCGACACCCTGACCGGAGAGATGCGCCCGATCCGGCGTGCGGTGCTGGCCCTGGGGTCCAACATGGGTGAGCGGCTGACCGCCCTCCAGGGTGCGGTCAACGCGATCGCCGACACCCCCGACGTGTGGGTGACCGGCGTCTCCCCGGTCTACGAGACCGAGCCGGTCGGCTCCCCCGAGGGGTCCGGCACCTACCTCAACGCGGTGGTCCTGATCGACACGACGCTGGCCGCCAGCCGCCTGATGGACCGGGCGCTCGCCATCGAGGACGCCTTCGACCGCGAGCGCAGCGAGGTACGCAACGCCCCGCGCACCCTCGACGTCGACCTGATCGTCGTCGGGGACCGCCGCAGCGACGACGACTCCCTGCGCCTGCCGCACCCCCGTGCCGCCGAGCGGGCGTTCGTGCTCCGCCCGTGGCTCGACCTCGAGCCCGACGCCGAGTTCCCCGACGCGGGACCGATCGCCGACCTGCTCGACAAGACAGACGAGTCCGGGATCTCGCGTCGGGACGACCTGACGCTCGAGATCCAGTGACCACTGACCCGCCCGGTGAGGAGCCGCCGGGCGGGCGTCTGCGCCCCACGTCCGCCGGGCCGCTGACGGCCTGGGCGGTGATCGGCCTCGTCGGCGGCTGGCTGCTGCACCCGGTCGGGAACCGGGTTCTCGGGATCGCGCCGATCGTCACCTGGACCCAGTGCCTGGCCCTGTTCCTCATCGCGGCCGTCCTCGGCGGCACCGCCTGGCTGACCTGGCGGGCCATCCACGTGCACCACCAGCGGCTCGAGCCGCACCGTGCCGTCAACCGCCTCGTGCTGGCCCGGGCGTCGGCGCTGGTGGGCGCGCTCGTGGCCGGTGGCTACGCCGGGTACGCCGTCAGCTGGCTCGGCGTGGACACCGAACTGGCCTCGCAGCGGGTGTGGAGATCGTTCGCCGCGGGGGCCGGGGGTGTGGCGATCGCCATCACGGCGGTGCTCCTCGAGCGTGCGTGTCGCGTCCCATCCGACGCCGACGAGTCCTAACCTGCTGGTATGCCTTCCCCCACCGTCCGAGCCCCCAAGGCTCGTCGTCGGCAGCGCAGCACCCGCCTCACCGTCGCTGCCGCGCTCCTCGCTGTCTCGGCGCTCGTGGTCATCGGCGCCGTCCTGAGCGGTTCGTGGCTCCTCGTCACGGTCGCTGCCGGGCTCGCTGTCGCCCTCGGCGTCGCGGCCACCCGCATCACCCACTCCGAGCTCATGGACTCCCGCCGGGAGGCCGCCCGCGACCGGGCCGAGCAGGCCCAGGCCTACCGCGACCTGACGGTCGCCCGCACCGCCGAGCAGGCCGGGTTCACCGCGACCATGGAGTCGCGGATCGCCACCCACGAGCACGCGATCGAGCAGCTGGAGGTCGCCCTCGGCTCCGCCCAGAAGCGCGCCGCCGAGGCCACCCGCAAGATGAACGGCGAGGCACGCCGCGCCGACGTCGCCGAGCACGAGGGCCGCTCGCTCCGCACCCGTCTCGACGACGCCGAGGAGCGCGCCGCCGAGGCGATCGTCCGCGTGGCCGAGCTGGAGCAGGAGCTCGACGTGCTCCGCGCCGAGCTCACCGCCTGGCAGACCGCACCCGCCGTACGTCACGCCTGAGACCGCCGCGCCGGACCCCGCCCGGCGTACGGCATGATCAGGGATCGTGATTCCCGAGGACTCCAGGTTCGAGAGCGACCCCGTCGAGGTGCTCGGTGACAACCACGGCCTGCCCGCAGGGTGGCAGGTCGGCATGCCCGACCCCGCCGACCGGTTCGACGTCGCCCGGCTGACGCACCTGCTGCGCGCCCACGAGGACCACGGACGGGGCTGGGCCGGCTCCGGTGTCGACGACGTCCTCGTCGAGGTGTCCGAGCACGGTCTCCGGACCCGCGAGAACATCGTGGTCCGCGACCCCGAAGGCGAGATCCGGGCGTGGGGCAGCGTCCACGACCGTTCCGTCGGGCGGATGCTCTTCGTGCACATCGTCGAGCGTGACCTGCCCGGCGACGTGGCGGACCACTGCTCCGACGTCCTGTTCGAGTGGGCGGTCGGTCAGGCCCAGGCGGTCGGCGCCGCCCGTGGTCTCGACGTACAGCAGATCGACACCGGCGCCTTCCAGGACGACGACCGCCAACACCAGTGGCTCGAGGGCGCCGGCTTCGAGCGGGTCCGCACCTGGTGGCAGATGACCCGGCCGGTCACGCCCGACGAGGCCGGTCTCGCCGAGTCTCCCGAGCATTGGGAGAAGGACGGTGTCGTCTTCCGCCTGGTGCGCCGCACCGGCACCGGGATGCCGGACGAGGACGACCTGCGCGAGGTCCACGAGGTGCTCGAGGGTGCCTTCGTCGACCACTTCAACTCCAGCGAGGAGACCTTCGAGGAGTTCCTGCACCGGCTCCGTGAGGACCCCGGACACCGCTGGGACCACTGGTGGCTGGCCGAACTCACCGACGGCGACTCCCCGCAGCCGGTCGGCGCCCTGATCGGCACCGTCTCCGAGAGCTCCACCGGCCCCGACGGCTCGTACGTCTCCTACCTCGGCGTGCTCGAGGCCGCTCGCGGCCGTGGCGTGGCCAAGGGTCTGCTGGCCACGATCATCGCCGACGCCGCCGCCCGCGGACGGGACCGCGTCGGGCTCGAGGTGGACGCCGACTCCCCGACGGGCGCCGCAGGTCTCTACACGTCGATGGGCTGGAAGACGAAGTACGTCACCGAGTCCTGGCACCGCGACGTGCCGGTGCCGCCGGGTGTGAGGGACGAGTCGGCGTAGAACGGCCAGCTCGAGCAGCGAGCGTCGGTGAGGCGACCGCCCGCGGTTCACGGTCCCGGATTACGCCGTTGCCGTTGCCGTTGGCGTCGGTACAGGGGGCTTGGTTGCGGCCGGCGCCGGCGTTGCGGTCGACAGTGGTTGCCGGTCTGGGGTTGCGGCCGATACCCCGGAAAGAGCGCGATTCCAGTGGTCCGGGCGTGCCGGTGACCCCGCTGGGGGCGGGGTGTGGGGCGGTCAGGCTCTTCGGAGTCGCTGCTGGGTGTGGTGGGTGGTGAGGTCGGTGCTGAGGTCGAGGGTGCCGTGGTGGT
>JAOPXF010000317.1 GCA_025965295.1 Nocardioides sp. | reverse complement strand
CGGCTGCGCGACGTAGCCGGCGGCCGCCAGCGCGGCACCGCCGGTGAGCAGTGCGCGCCGAGAGGGGGCGACCGGGGTGACCGGAGTGGGCGTGCTGCCGCCGGGCGTGACGGAGGAGGGAGCAGGGTCGTGTGAGTTCATCGGACATCCCGAGGGTCGACGTGGGTGGCAGCCGAGTGTGCCGGGGTCTGTTCTACCCAGTGGCCGCGCATGGGCGTCAAGCGGGTCGTTCCGAGTTCACCGGTCGGTCACTGCGGATACAGTCCGCCCGGTGACCTGGTCCGCGTCGTTCGCCCCGCTCCGCGAGCAGAACTTCCGGTGGTACTTCTGGTCCCGCACCGTCAACATGGCCGGCGGGACGATGGGATCGGTGGCGCTGGCGTTCGCCGTGCTGGAGGTGAGCGACTCCCCCAGTGCCCTCGGCACGGTCCTGGCGGCCCACAGCATCCCGATGGTCGTCTTCCTGCTCGCCGGTGGCGTGATCGCGGACCGTTTCGGCCGGACCCTGGTGATCCAGGTCGCGAACGTGCTGGCCGGGCTGAGCCAGCTCGCGATCGCCTTCCTGGTCATCACCGGCACGGCGCAGCTGTGGCAGCTGGTCATCCTGACCGCCATCAACGGCGTCGTCGCGTCGATGAGCTTCCCGGCCCTGGCCAGCGTGCTGCCCCAGCTGGTGCCGCGCAGCCAGCTGCAGCCGGCCAACGTGCTGATGTCGATGGTCCGCAACTCGCTGACGGTCGTCGGCCCCAGCATCGGCGGCCTGCTCGTCGTCAGCGCCGGCGCCGGCTGGGCGGTCGCCATCGACGGGCTCACCTACCTGGCGGCCGCGGCCCTGCTGCTGCGCGTGAAGCTGCCGCCCCCGGCGCCACGCACGAACAAGCCCTCGATGGTCGCCGAGCTGCGCGAGGGCTGGGCGTTCTTCGTCGGAACGACCTGGCTCTGGGTGGTCGTGGCGGCGTTCTGCCTGATCTGCGCGGTCCACCAGGGCGGCTTCTTCACGCTCGGGCCGGTGCTCGCCAAACAGGGCGACATCGGTGAGAGCGGCTGGGGCCTGATCCTCTCGGCCGAGGCCGCGGGCCTCCTCGTGACCACGCTCGTGATGCTCCGCGTGAGCCTGCAACGGCCGCTCTTCTGGGGCATGCTCGGCACCGCGCTGTACGCCGCCCCCCTGATCGCGATGGGACTGGACGGCCACCTGGTGACGGTGATGCTGGCCGCGTTCGTCGCCGGCGCGGGCATCGAGGTCTTCGGCCTCGGCTGGAACCTCGCCATGCAGGAGAACGTGCCCGACGAGATGCTGTCGCGAGCCTTCTCGTACGACGCGCTGGGCTCATTCGTCGCGATCCCGCTCGGTCAGCTGGTGGCCGGGCCGCTCGCGATCGCCTTCGGGATCGAGCACGTCATCCTGGTGGCCGGCATCGCCCTGGTGGCGATCGCGCTGCTGACCCTGCTGTCGCGCGCCGTGCGCAACCTGCCCCGCGCCACCCTGGAGAGCACGACACCGGTCTGATCCTCAGCCCCACCTGTCCGCGATCGCGCGGATCACGGTCAGGTTGCGGTTGGTCGCGACCCCGAGGTGCCTCTCGATGACGGCGTTGGTGAGCCTGGCCTCGTGGTAGTTGTCCCCGAGCAGGAGGTGGACGGCGCGGCCGCCCACCTTGGCGACCTCGTCGGCGGCGCCGGCCTCCTCGACCTTCGCCACGGCCGCCGCGGTCGGGGTCTCCTTGAGCAGCGAGACGTAGTGCCTGCCGCCGTGGCCGAAGCCCTCCGCCTCGTCGGCGATCGCCACCAGCTCCCTGGGCGTGAACACGATCGTCGGCACCTCGAAGCCGCGGTCCTCGCGGAACGCCTTCTCCAGGGCCGCCTCGATCTTCGACCGCGAGCGCAGCGTCGAGCCGAACCGGACGTTGCCGGTGTTGATGTAGGTCTCCACGTCGGTGAAGCCCGCCCCCTCGACGGCGGCCTTGATGGCGTCCTTGGGGAACTTGCGCTTCGCCCCGAGGTTGATCGCCCGCAGGAATGCGATGTACGTCGCCATGGGCGGCATCATGCCCGAAGCAGCCGACGCCCCGGCCGACCTCATGTTTCACATCCATAGGTTTCCTATGTAACGTGGGAGCCGTGCCCACCACCGACGACCTCCGCGAGCTCGGCAGCGACCTCGTCGTCCACGCCGCGCGCCTGGTCCGCGCCGTACGCCGGATGCACGACCTGCCACCCGGCTTCCGGGTGCTCTCGCTCCTCGACGAGCACGGCCCGCTCGGCATCACCGCGCTGGCCGACCTGGACCGCTGCTCGCAGCCCACCATGTCCGGCGCGGTCACCCAGCTCGCCGAGCGCGGCCTGGTCGACAAGCAGCCGAACCCGCGCGACGCCCGCGGCAGCGTCGTCACGCTCACCCCCCTCGGGCTCGACGAGCTGACCCGGGTGCGCCGGGAGTACGGCGCCACCGTCGCCGAGCGCTTCGCCGCCCATCCCACCCACACCACCGAGGACCTCGCCACGGCCGTCGCCGTGCTCCGCGACCTCCTCGACACCACGCACGGCCTCGAGAAGGGAACGTTGTGAACCACCCCGCACCGCCCACCCAGCCCTCCACGGCGCCCACCACCGGCGAAGCCTCCTTCCTCAAGCAGCCGCGCGCGGTCTGGGCGGTCGCCTTCGCGTGCGTGATCGCGTTCATGGGCATCGGCCTCGTGGACCCGATCCTCAAGGAGATCGCGGCCAAGCTCCAGGCCACGCCGAGCCAGGTGTCGCTGCTGTTCACCAGCTACATGGAGTTCATGGGCGTCGCGATGCTCGTGTCCGGCGTCGTGTCCAGCCGTATCGGCCCCAAGCGCACGCTTCTCTAGGGCCTGGTCCTGATCATCGTGTTCAGCGCATTGGCGGGCTCGTCCGACAGCGTCGGCGCGATCATCGGCTTCCGCGCCGGCTGGGGCCTCGGCAACGCGCTGTTCGTGGCCACCGCCCTCGCCACGATCGTCAGCGCGTCGAAGGGCTCGGTCGCCCAGGCGATCATCCTCTTCGAGGCCGCGCTCGGGCTCGGCATCGCGTCGGGCCCACTGGTCGGCGGCCTGCTCGGGGAGCAGTCGTGGCGCGGCCCGTTCTTCGGGGTCTCCGTGCTGATGACCCTCGCCCTGGTGGCCACGACGTTCTTCCTGCCGACCACGCCGCCCCAGGGGCGCCGTACGTCGCTCGCCGACCCGTTCCGCGCCCTGCGCCACCCGGCGCTGCTGCTGCTCGCGCTCGTGGCGATCTTCTACAACCTGGGTTTCTTCTCACTGCTCGCGGCCGGCCCATTCGCGCTGCCGACCTTCGACATCATGGACATCGGCTGGGTCTTCTTCGGCTGGGGGCTCCTGCTCGCGTTCACCTCGGTCGTGGTCGCCCCGTGGCTTCAGCGGCTCTTCGGCACCCTGCCGACCCTGACCGCGGTGCTCGCCGGCTTCGCCGCCGACCTCGCCGTCATGGCGGTGCTCGCCGAGCACGAGGCTGCGGTGGCGACCTGCATCGTCCTGGCCGGCGCCTTCCTCGGCGTCACCAACACGCTGGTCACCGAGGCCGTCATGGGCGCCGCACCCGTGGAGCGGCCGGTCGCCTCCGCGGCGTACTCCTTCGTCCGCTTCACCGGGGGCGCGCTCGGTCCGTACGTCGCCCTCAAGCTGGCCGAGCGCGTCGGCGTGCACGCGCCGTTCTGGTTCGGCGCCATTGCCGTGACCATCGGCGTCGTCATCGTGGCCGTCGGCTCGCGGACCATCGACCGCGCGCTGCACGGCGAGGTGCCCGCCGGGCACAGCGAGACCGAGGCCGAGGCCGAGCTGGTCGGCGACATCACCTGACGCCGACCGGCTCGCCAAACGGGTCGTGTGCCTGAGGACGCGCTCCAGC
>JAOPXF010000009.1 GCA_025965295.1 Nocardioides sp. | reverse complement strand
CCTCCGGAGAAGGCGATGCCGACGCGCTCGCCGACGGGGAGGGAGGTCAGGACCTTGCTCACGTGTGGTTCCTTCGTGGTGCGTCTGGGATGTGGTCTCGACAGGCTCGACCACCGGGAAGTGGGGTCAGGGCACGGGCGGGACGTGCGAGTCGGCCAGCGCCAGAAATCGTCGGGCGAGATCGGCGCCCCCGACGGGGTCGCGCCCGATCACCAGCACGGTGTCGTCACCGGCGATGGTGCCGAGCAGGTCGGGGAGGTCGGCCTTGTCGAAGGCGGACGCGAGGTACTGGGCGCCGCCCGGCGGGGTGCGCAGCACGACCATGTTCGCGCTCGCCTCGGCGCTGACGAGGAGCTCGGAGCACAGGCGGGCCAGCCGCTGGGAGCCGGCGGCGCTCTCACCGGGTGCGGCGGGGCGCCGGTCACCGCCCTCGGCGGGTACGGCGTAGACCAGGCCCCCGGAGGAGCTGCGCACCTTGATGGCGTCCAGCTCGACCAGGTCGCGGGAGAGCGTGGCCTGGGTGACCCGCACCCCGCCCTCGGCGAGCAGGTCGGCGAGCTCGGCCTGGGAACGCACCTCGTGGTGGGTCACGAGCTCGACGATGCGCTGGTGGCGGGCGTTCTTGGTCGCCGGGCGCAGGGAGGCGTCACTCATCGGGGTCCTCCTCGAGCAGCCAGGTCAGCACGGCCTTCTGGGCGTGCCGGCGGTTCTCCGCCTCGTCCCAGACCACGCTGCGCGGCCCGTCGATCACCGCGGCGTCGATCTCCTTGCCGCGGTAGGCGGGCAGGCAGTGCATCGCGATCGCGTCGGGCTTCGCCTCCGCGAACAGCGCGGACGTCAGGGAGTAGGGGCCGAAGACGTGGGCGCGCTCGGCGGCCTCGTCCTCCTTGCCCATCGAGATCCAGGTGTCGGTCACGACCACGTCGGCGCCCGCGACCGCGGCGTGGGGATCGGCCTCCAGCACCGCCGACCCACCGGTGCCGGCCGCGATCGTGGCCGCGGCCTCGACCATCGCGGCATCGGGGGCGTAGCCCTCGGGCGAGCTGATCCTGACGTGCAGGCCGGCGGTCGCGCCGGCCAGCAGCCACGAGTTGCCCATGTTGCAGGCGCCGTCACCGACGAAGGCCACGGTCAGGCCGGGCAGGTCTCCCTTGTGCTCACGGATCGTGAGCAGGTCGGCCAGCAGCTGGCACGGGTGGAAGTCGTCGGTCAGCGCGTTGACCACCGGTACGCCGGAGTGCTCGGCCATGGCGTCGAGGCGGGACTGCGCGAAGGTCCGCCAGACGATGATGCTCGCCTGCCGGCCCAGGACTCGGGCCACGTCCTCGACGGACTCGCGCACGCCGATGCCGGCGAGGGTGCCGTCGACGAGCATCGGGTGGCCGCCCAGCTCGGCGATCCCGGCCGCGAACGACGCCTGGGTGCGCAGGGTCTGCTTGTCGAAGATCATCGCGACGGTGCGCGGTCCGGCGAGCGGGCCCGGGTTGTCCAGGGCGTCGTACGGGCGCTTCTTCATGGCGAGGGCGAGGTCCAGGACCCGGGTCTGCTGGGCCGGGGAGAGGTCGTCGTCGCGGAGGAAGTGGCGGGTCACGGTGTTGTCGCTCCCATCGCCTCGTCCAGGATTGCGGGCCAGGCCGCGAGGAAGGCGTCCGCGTCGTCCTGCGTCAGCACCAGCGGCGGCGCGAGCCGGATCCGCGCGGGGGTCGGGTTGTTGACGATGAAGCCGTGGGCCAGCGCCGCGGCCGCGACGTCGGCCGACGACTCGGTCGCCAGGTCGAGGCCGATGAGCAGCCCCTCGCCACGGACCTCGGTCACCCGCGGGTTGGCGGCGAGCCCGTCGCGGAGCTTGTGGCCGAGCACCGTGACGTGCTCGAGCAGGCCGTCGGCCTCGATGGTGTCGATCACGGCGAGCGCCGCCGCGCAGGCCACCGGGTTGCCTCCGAACGTGGTGCCGTGGTTGCCCGGCTCGAAGAGCGTCGCGGCGGCGCCGAGGCCGATGCAGGCGCCGATCGGGATTCCGCCGGCCAGGCCCTTGGCCACGGTCACGATGTCGGGAGTCACCTCGCCCGCGCCGGGCTTCTGGTGGGCGAACCAGCGACCGGTGCGGCCGATGCCGGTCTGCACCTCGTCGAGCCACAGCAGCGCGCCGTGCTCGGTCGCGATCGCCCGCGCGGCCGCGAGGTAGCCGTCCGGAGGGATCACGACCCCGGCCTCGCCCTGGATCGGCTCCAGCAGGATCGCGGCAGTCTCGTCGGTCACCGCTGCGGCCAGCGCCTCGGCGTCGCCGTACGGCACGAACGTGACGTCGCCGGGCAGCGGCTCGAACGGCGTGCGGTAGGCCTCCTTGGAGGTGAGCGCGAGCGCGCCCATCGTGCGGCCGTGGAAGCCCCCCTGCGCCGCGACGACGTGCGTGCGACCGGTGCGGCGGGTCAGCTTGAAGGCCGCCTCGTTGGCCTCGGCGCCGGAGTTGGCGAAGAACACCCGGCCGGGGGTCTCGATACGCTCGGTGTCGCTCGCTACTCGACCAACGAGGTCGAGGAGCCGCTCGGCCAGGCGCACCTGGGGCTCGCTGGCGAAGAAGTTCGAGATGTGGCCGAGCGTGCCGAGCTGACCGGTGACCGCCTCGAGCAGCGCGGGGTGGGCGTGGCCGAGGGAGTTCACGGCGATGCCCCCGAGGAGGTCGACGTACTCCGTGCCGTCCTCGTCCCAGACGTGGGCACCCCGGCCGCGGGTGAGCACGAGCTTGGGCGGGCCGAAGGTGTTCATCAGGGCGCCGGTGTAGCGCTCGGTCCACTCCTGGTTGGTCATCTCCGCGCCTTCCTGATCTTGGTCGTGACCCCCGGGAGGACCTGGGTGCCGACGCCCTCGTCGGTGAACAGCTCGAGCAGCACGGCGTGCCGCTCGCGACCGTCGACCACCGTGGCGCGCGGGACACCCTCCTGGACCGCCTTGAGGCAGGCCCCCATCTTGGGCACCATGCCGCTCGCGAGGGTCGGCATCAGCTCGCTCAGGGACTCGGGGCTGATCTCGTAGATCACGTCGTCGCTGTCCGGCCAGTCGCGGTAGAGCCCCTCGACGTCGGTCAGCACGAGCAGCTTCTCGGCACCCAGGGCGACCGCGAGCGCCGCGGCGGCGGTGTCGGCGTTGACGTTGTGCACCTGGCCGTTGAGGTCGGGGGCGACGCTGGAGACGACCGGGATCCGGCCGGCCTGGATCAGGTCGACCACGGACTCGGGGCGCACGTGGGCCACCTCGCCGACGAGCCCGAGGTCGACCTCCTCACCGTCGATGATCGTGTTGGTCTGCTTGGCCGTGAACAGTCCGGCGTCCTCACCGGACAGGCCGACGGCCAGCGGGCCGTGCTCGTTGATCAGCCCGACCAGCTCGCGCTGGACCTGGCCGACCAGGACCATCCGCACGACGTCCATCGCCTCCGGGGTGGTCACCCGCAGCCCGCCGCGGAACTCCGACTCGATGCCGAGCTTGTCGAGCATCGTGGAGATCTGGGGACCGCCGCCGTGCACGACGACCGGCTTGAACCCGGCGAAGCGCAGGAAGGCGATGTCCTCGGCGAAGGCGCGCTTGAGGACGTCGTCGGTCATCGCGTTGCCGCCGTACTTCACCACCACGATCTTGCCGTGGTAGCGCTTCAGCCAGGGCAGGGCGCCGGCCAGGGTCGCGGCCTTGGCCGGGTCGGCGGGCTGGATCTCGGAGTGGGTCATGAGGAGTACGCGCTGTTCTCGTGGACGTAGGCGGTGGTGAGGTCGTTGGTCCAGACGGTGGCGCGCTCGGGGCCGGACTTGAGGTCGATCGTCACGCTGACCTCGCGCGGCTTCAGGTCGACGGTCGCGGGGTCGGCATGGGGGGTGGACTGCCGGCAGACCCAGACGCCGTTCATGGCCACGTCGAGGTCGGCAGGGTCGAAGGCCGCCGAGGTCGTGCCCATGCTCGCGAGCACCCGGCCCCAGTTGGGGTCGTTGCCGAAGACCGCGGCCTTGAAGAGGTTGCTCCGGGCGACGCTGCGGCCCACCTCGACCGCGTCGTCCTCGCTTGCGGCGTTCAGCACCGTGATCGCGATCTCGTGGTCGGCGCCCTCGGCGTCTCGGAGGAGCTGCATCGCCAGGTCGGTGCAGGCCTGGGTGAGCGCCTCGGTGAAGTCGGGCAGCGACGGGGTGATGCCGCTCGCGCCGGAGGCCATCACGGTCACCGTGTCGTTGGTGGACATGCACCCGTCGGAGTCGAGGCGGTCGAAGCTGACCCGGGTCGCGGCCCGCAGCGCCCGGTCGAGCTCCGCGGCCGGCACGACGGCGTCGGTCGTGAGGACGACGAGCATCGTGGCGAGCTGCGGCGCGAGCATGCCCGCACCCTTGGCCATCCCGCCGATCGTCCAGCCGGCGCCCTCGACGACGACCTGCTTGCTGACCGAGTCGGTGGTCATGATCGCCTCGGCGGCGGCGCTCCCGCCGTCGGCGCCCAGCCCGGCGTACGCGGCGTCGACACCGTCGAGGAGGTTCTGCCGCGGGTTCGCGAGACCGATCAGGCCCGTGGAGCAGACCACGACGTCGCCGGCGCCGATGCCGAGGTTGTCCGCGACCTGCTCGGCCACCGCGTGCGTGGTCTGGAACCCCTCGGCGCCGGTGTAGCAGTTGGCGCCACCGGAGTTGAGGACGACCGCGCGGACGGTGCCGTCCTTGACGACCTCCTGGCTCCACAGGACCGGGTTCGCCTTGCAGCGGTTCGAGGTGAACACGCTGGCCGAGTCGTGGGTGGGGCCGTCGTTGACGACGAGCGCGAGGTCCTTGGCGCCGGTGGACTTGAGGCCGGCTGCGACGCCGGCGGCCCGGAAGCCCCGGGGAGTGGTGACGGTCATTTCTTCTTGTTCTTCCTGGCTGGTTTGACGGGGACGGCGAGAGCGACGCTGTGGCCTCGTCGTCGCCAGGCCTCGGCCGCACGCTCGGCGTCGAGCGCCGGCACCAGGATCCAGTTCGTGTCGTGCGTCGAGACGGTGAAGACGCTGATCTGCTCCTCGGCGAGCGGCTCGAGCAGCGCGACGAGCACGCCGGCCTGGGTGGGGTCGAGCTCGCCCTGCAGGGCGAAGGCGGTCAGGCCCTTCTGCCCGATGACCTTGGTCGGGATGCTGCGGCCCGCGCAGATGACCGAGGTCTCCGTCGCCGTGGCCGTGATCGAGAACAGCGACGAGGACTCGGCCCAGGTCGGGATCTCGGAGCCCGGGGGCAGCTTGACCACGGCGAGCTTCTCGGGGAACTGCTGCAGTGTGTACGCCGGGCCGGGCTCGGGGAGACCGAGGACCTCGGTGGTGGCGCCGGTGTCGCTGTCGTCGGTCATGGTGCGACTCCTACGGAGGTGAGGCCCCGGGCCTCGTCGAGGCCGAGGGCGAGGTTCATGCACTGGACCGCGGCGCCCGCGGTCCCCTTGGCGAGGTTGTCGATCGCGCCGACGGCCACCAGCCGGTGGGCCGCCGGGTCGACCGTCACCTGGAGGTGGACCGCGTTGGAACCGGTCACGGACTTGGTCTGTGGCCACTGCCCCTGCGGGAGCAGGTGCACGAACTGCTCGTCGGCGTACGCCTTGGCATAGGCGTCGTACGCCTCGTCGGCCGTGACGTCACGAGACAGCGGGGCCGAGCACGTGGCCAGGATCCCGCGCGGCATCGGCACCAGCAACGGCGTGAAGCTGACCCGGACCGTGCCCTCCACGAGCGTCGAGAGGTTCTGGGTGATCTCGGGGGTGTGCCGGTGGGTGCCGCCGACACCGTAGGCGCTGGCGTTGCCCATGATCTCGCTGCCGAGCAGGTGCGTCTTCGCTCCCTTGCCGGCCCCGCTGGTGCCGGAGGCGGCCACGACCACGACATCGGGCTCCACGAGTCCGGCGGCCACGGCGGGCGCGAGGGTGAGCGTGGAGACGGTCGGGTAGCAGCCGGGCACGGCGATCCGGGTCGCCCCGGTCAGCAGCGCGCGCTGGCCGGGCAGCTCGGGCAGGCCGTAGGGCCAGGTGCCCGCGTGCGTCCCGCCGTAGAACTGCGCCCATGCCTCCGGGTCGGCGAGGCGGAAGTCGGCGCCGCAGTCGATGACGACGGTGTCCTCCCCCAGCTGGGCCGCCACGGCGCCCGACTGGCCGTGCGGCAGCGCCAGGAAGACGACGTCGTGCCCGGCCAGGTTCTCCGGTGTGGTGTCGGTGAGGGTCAGGTGCGCGAGGGAACGCAGGTGCGGTTGGACCA
>JAOPXF010000217.1 GCA_025965295.1 Nocardioides sp. | reverse complement strand
CCCAGGCCGGCGCGGCGTTCAGCGGCGTGATGATGGCGGCCATCGCCAACGGTGGCTCGGCCGACGACATCGCTCCCGGTGTCGACTTCTTCGGCGACCTGAAGAAGGCCGGCAACTTCCTGCCCGTCGACCCCGACTCCGGCACCATCGAGTCGGGCGCGACGCCGGTCGTCATCGACTGGGACTACCTCGGTGCCGCCGCGGCGGCCAACGTCGACACCTGGAAGACCGTCGTCCCGTCCGAGGCCGTCGTCGCCGGCTACTACTTCCAGGCCATCAACGCCGACGCCCCGCACCCCGCGGCCGCCCGGCTGTGGCAGGAGTTCCTCTACAGCGACGAGGGACAGAACCTGTGGCTCAAGGGTGGTGCCCGTCCGGTGCGCGGTGACGCGATGGCCGAGGCCGGGACCATCGACGCCGACCTGTGGGGCGCCCTGCCCGAGGTCGCCGGCACCCCGGTGATCCCGACGGACGCCCAGACCACGAAGGCCGGCGAGTACCTCGCCAACAACTGGTCGAAGGTCATCAGCTGAGCGCGACCACTGCCCAGCGTGCAGGCACCGGCCGACGGTTCGCCGTCGGCCGGTACCTCGCACTGCTGCCGTTCTTCGGCTTCCTGGCGATCTTCCTGCTGGTGCCCACGATCACGGTCATCATCGGCGCGTTCCAGGACGGCGACTCCGGCGGCTTCACGATGGGCAACATCGAGGCGCTGTGGTCGTCGGCCGGCCTGGACACCCTGAGGAAGAGCGTTGTCCTGTCGGGCACGACCGCCCTCCTGGGCGGCCTCCTCGGCGCCGTGCTCGCCTACCTGATCGTCAGCCTCGGACCGAACAGCCTGCTCCGGCGGGCGACGCTGTCGGTCGCGGGCGTGCTGGCCCAGTTCGGTGGCGTCACGCTCGCCTTCGCCTGGATCTCCCTGATCGGGTTCTCGGGACTGCTCACCGAGGCACTGGCCTCCTGGCCCGGCATCGACATCTACGGCTCGGGCTGGTTGTACGGACTCAACGGCCTGATCATCGTCTACACCTACTTCCAGGTGCCGCTGATGGTCATCGTCTTCACGCCGGCCCTCGAGGGTCTGCGCCCGCAGTTGCGTGAGGCTGCCGTGAGCCTCGGCGCCACCACGCCGCAGTACTGGCGGATGGTCGGCATCCCGCTGCTCACGCCGGCCTTCCTCGGGTCGGTGCTGCTGCTGTTCGCCAACGCGTTCGCGGCCTACGCGACGGCGGCGATCCTGGTCAGCCAGGGCAACCCGATCGTGCCGCTGCTGATCCGCTCCGCCCTCACCAGCGAGGTGCTGCTGGGCCAGCAGAACCTCGGCTTCGCGCTGGCGACCGAGATGATCGTCGTCGTCTCGATCGTGATGGGCCTCTACGCGCTGCTGCTGCGGCGTACGTCGAGGTGGTTGCGATGACCGGCGCTGGTCGCGGCTTCAAGATCTTCCGCGCGGTGCTGATGGTCGTTTTTGCGGCGTACTTCTTCCTGCCCCTGGTCTCGATGCTGAACTTCGCCGTCCAGGGCAAGGCCTCCGAGAAGGGCAGCCTGACGGTGCAGCCCTTCGTGAACCTGTGGCAGGACGAGGACCTCCGCAGCGCCATCATCGCCTCGTTGCTGCTGGCGCTGTTCACGGTGCTGCTGATGGTCCTGCTGCTGGTGCCGACGATGATCTGGGTCCGGTTGCGCGTGCCCGAGCTCTCCCGCGTCGTCGAGTTCCTGTGCCTGCTACCGCTCACCGTGCCGCCACTCGTGATCGTGGTCGGCATCTCCAACGTCTACACGTGGGTCAACTACCTGCTCGGCGACTCGGCGCTGGTGCTGACCTTCGCGTACGTCGTGCTGGTGCTGCCCTACTCCTACCGGTCGATCGACTCGGCCCTCCAGGCCATCGACGTCACCACGCTGGCCGAGGCCGCCCGCTCCCTGGGCGCCGGGTGGACCACGGTGATCACCCGGATCGTGATGCCCAACATCATCAGCGGCATCCTCGGCGCGGCGTTCATCGCGATCGCGCTGGTGCTGGGCGAGTACGTCTTCGCGTCGCTGCTCCACTACGACACGTTGCCCGTCCGGCTGGCCGCCATCAACAAGTCGGACACGTCGACGGCCATGGCGGGCGCCTTCGCATCGATCGTCCTCGTGTCCCTGCTGCTGCTCGGGCTGTCGTTCTTCAACCGCAACAAGACCGTTGGCGTCGAAGGAGTGAAGGAAAGATGACCCTCGCAACCGAGGCCGGGCTGGCCGTGGAGCTGACGGACCTGACCCGGGTCTACGGCTCGGTCCGCGCGCTCGACGGGCTCACGCTCCATCTCGCCCCGGGCGAGCTCGTCGTCCTGCTCGGCCCGTCGGGCTGCGGCAAGACCACGGCGCTCCGCATCCTGGCCGGTCTCGACCAGGCGACGTCCGGCAGCGTCGAGGTCGGCGGCAAGGATCTCACCCGGGTGCCTGCCAACAAGCGGGACATGGGCATGGTCTTCCAGGCCTACAGCCTGTTCCCGCACCTGACAGTGCGCGACAACGTCGCCTTCGGGCTCAAGCTGCGGGGTCGCGACGGTGCGGCCCGCCGCAAGCGGGCAGACGACATGCTCGAGCTGGTCGGGCTTGGCATCCACGCCGACCGTTACGCCCACCAGCTCTCCGGCGGCCAGCAGCAGCGCGTTGCGCTCGCCCGCGCGCTGGCGATCGAACCGTCCGTGCTGCTCCTCGACGAGCCGCTCTCGGCCCTGGACGCGAAGGTGCGGGTGCAGCTGCGTGACGAGATCCGTCGCGTCCAGATCGAGGTCGGCACCACCACGTTGTTCGTCACCCACGACCAGGAGGAGGCGCTCGCCGTCGCCGACCGGGTCGGGGTCATGAACGCCGGCCGCCTGGAACAGCTCGCGCCGCCGGCCGAGCTCTACTCCTCGCCGGCGACGCAGTTCGTCGGCGAGTTCGTCGGCCTCAGCAACCGGATCCCGGTCGAGGGCAGCACCGGCACGACTCGGGTGATCGACGTCGACGTCCCGGTCCTGGCGGGCTCGGCAACCGGCACCGGCTTCGCGCTGGTGCGGCCCGAGTCGGTGTCGTTCACGCCCGCCGAGGGCGCCGGGGGCGGTCAGGCGACCATCGCCGCGATCGCCTTCCTGGGCCCGGTGTCCCGGGCGACGGCGACGCTCGACGACGGCACCCTGGTGGTGGCCCAGCTCGACAGCGCGGAGGCGGCGACCCTTCGGGTCGGTGGCCGGGTCAGCGTCGGGATCGACCCGGTGCCCGTGCTGGTCGTGGGGGCCTAGGCTTCGTCCCAGGGAGAGCCCGAGGGTATCTCCACTGAAAGGCATTGCGGCACCACCAAAGAGAGGGCCTGTCATGCCTCGTGAGCTGACTTTGATGGCTGACTATGGAGCCTCTCCGCTGTGGGAAAATGATGAGCTGGGCCGCCCAGTCATCTCCGTACCTTTGGATCGATTTTCCCTGGGCGGCGACCTCGAGCGCGAACTCATGGACTGGTCGCACCAGTTCGAAACAGCCATGGCGAGGGACGATGGGTTTCTGGATGCTCGGAGAGCGCGGCTAGACAAACGCGGTAAGACGTTGGCCACTCGAGTTGCCACCGAGCTCGGCCCAGGCTTCCAGGTGGCCTACAGACCCGGGGCATGAGATCGAAGGCCGACGATGTGTGGTGAAGGCCGGTCCCAATCTCGCCAAAGGTGCAGAAGCGATAGGCACACCCCGCGACCCTTGGGCCTAGGCTTCGTCCCATGGAGGGAGAGCCCGAGCGACCGGACGCCGGTCGGCTGCGCATCTCCGACGACGAGCGGCACAGGGTCGCCGAGATCCTGCGCGAGGCCGCCGGCGAGGGCCGGATCGACCTCGAGGAGCTCGACGAGCGCCTCGAGGCGACGTACGCCGCCAAGACGTACGCCGACCTGGTGCCGATCACCATGGACCTCCCGGCCCACCGCGACCACCCGGCCGGCGTCACCCGGCCCGCGCCCGCAGCGGCGTCGCCGCTCGTGGTGCCCGGTCCTGCGAGCGAGTCCCACCTCGCGATCATGAGCGGCCTCGACCGCCGGGGCGTGTGGATCGTGCCGGAGCGGATGACGATCGTGGCGCTGATGGGCGGTGCCAACCTCGACATGCGCGAGGCGAAGTTCGCGGCCCGCGAGGTGGTCGTCACCGTCAACGCCTTCATGGGTGGCGCCGAGATCATCGTCAGCCCGCACGTGAACGTCGTCATCGAGGGCGTCGGGATCATGGGCGGCTACTCCGGGCCCTCGAGCCTGGTCCGGGCCGAGCTCGACGACTCGTCACCGACCGTGCGCATCCGGGGGATCGCGATCTGGGGCGGCGTCTCGGTCAAGCGCAAGCCGATGCCGGGGCAGAGTCGACGGTCCCTCCGTCGCGGTCACTGAGCCCGGGGCGCCGTCCGCTCCAGGTGCACCAGCGTCACGGTCTCGGGCCGGCGTCGCGGCATCCAGAAGCCACGCTCGGCCAGGACCCGCCCGGTCACCTCGACCCCGGCCGTCGGACCGGCCTCGGGCAGTGGCGCGGACATGCTCACCGCGGTGCGTGAGACCGGGCCCTCCCAGCGCAGCCGGTACGCCGCCCCCGGGTCGAGTCCGGGCACCTGCACGCTGACGCCGCGATTGTGGGCGGACTCGTCGAGCTGCACGTGAGCGAGCAGGGCCTCGGACCGGTCGGGCGCGACGACGCCATGCAGCAGCACGGCCGGGTCGGTGGACTCCGGCCGGACCACGCGACCCGAGTGGAGCAGCCCGCGGAAGCGCCGGTAGCGCTCCACCCACCCGGCCAGCGCGGTCAGCTCGGCCTCGTCCGCGCGGGTCAGGTCCCACTCGATGCCGAACGACCCGAACAGTGCCGTCGCGCCGCGGAAGTCGATCGGCAACGTGCGTCCGGTGGTGTGCGAGGTGGTCGAGGAGACGTGCGCACCGAGGTACTCGGGCGCGACGAGCTGGGTCGACCAGCGCTGGATCTCCTGCCGGGCCAGGGCGTCGGTCATGTCGGAGGTCCAGACCCGCTGGACGCGCTCGAGCACGCTGAAGTCGATCCGGCCCCCGCCGGACGCGCAGGACTCCCAGGCGACGTCGGGGAACGCCGTACGCAGCGCATCGAGGAGCCGGTGGAACGCCACCGCCTGCTCGTGGGCGGCGGGCGCGCCGTCCCGGGCGCCGCTGCCGGCCTCGAGCAGGTCGCGGTTGTGGTCCCACTTCACGTAGTCGACCGGGTGCGCGGTGAGGATCGCGGAGACCCGCTCGAGCAGGAAGTCGAAGACCTCGGGGCGGGTCAGGTCCAGCACCTGCTGCTGGCGGTGCTCGCGGGGCATCCGGTGCGGCCCGGCCGAGAGGATCCAGTCGGGGTGCTCGCGGAACAGGTCGGAGTCGGGGTGGACCATCTCGGGCTCGAACCACAGGCCGAACTGCATCCCGAGGCCGCGGACGTGCTCGATGAGCGGCGTCAGCCCCTCGGGCCAGACGGTCTCGTCGACCCACCAGTCGCCGAGCCCGGCGGTGTCGTCGCGGCGGTGGCGGAACCAGCCGTCGTCGAGCACGAAGAGCTCCACGCCCACCGCTGCGGCCCGGTCGGCGATCGACTGGAGGCGGGCGAGGTCGTGGTCGAAGTACACGGCCTCCCAGACGTTCAGGACGACCGGCTGGGTGCCGGGGTGCGCGGGCAGGGAGCGTTGCCAGGCGTGCCAGGAGGCGGCCAGCCCGTCGAGCCCGTCGTCGGCGGCACCGAAGAACACCCAGGGGCTGGCATAGCTCTCGCCCTGCCCCAGCACCACCTCGCCGGGCATCAGGTGCTCCCCACCGCCGACCGTGGTGCCGCTCGCCGCGTCGCGCTCGACGCGCAGCACGCTGTTGCCGCTCCACGCGACGTGCACGCCGACGACGTCGCCGCGGGTGAACGAGAAGCCGGGCGTCCCGACGACGACCAGGCTCGCCGCGTCCAGCCCCGGCCGGCCGCCGCGCCCCTCCCGCAGCCACAACCCGTCGGTGAGGTCGTGTCGCTGGGGGGACCGCTCGCGCTCGTGGCGTCCGGTGAGGTCGAGGACCTCGACGAGGCGGTCCTCCACCGGGAGCACCACCTCCAGCCCGTCGACGACGTACGGCGCGGGGTCGTCGTTGGTGACCGTGGCGCGCCCGCGCAGCGAACCGCCGGGCACCGACTCGAGCTCGAGCAGGAGCGAGAGGCCCGCGGCGGGGTCGGCGGCGGTGATCCGCAGCCGGGTGTCCGTGGCCTCGATGCCGTCGGTGACGAACCGGGTGGTCCAGGCCCGGCCGGCGGTCCCGGGCTCGGCGCCGAGCCGGTGGCCGCGCAGGTGCGGGCGGGTGTAGCGGGCGTGGGCGTGCTCGCCGAGCAGGGGCATCCCCGGCCCGTGGGGCACGCGCGGGATGCCCCCGGCACCGGGAGTGCCGTCCGAGGCCAGGCCGGCCCACAGCACACGGGGGAGGGCGTCCCCGGTGGTGTCGAGCTCCAGGCAGGTCCGCGGACCCGTGGGGGAGCCGAGGGGGAAGAGCATGCGGGCGCGCTCCTGGTCGAGGGACGGGCGAAAGGGCAACGGAGAGCCTAGGGCGAGAGCACGAGCGCCCGGGCAGTGGACTGCCCGGGCGCTCGACGGTGGAGCGGGTGTGGCTCAGCCCTTGACGGCCCCGGCGGTGAGGCCGCGGACGAAGAACCGCTGGAGCGCCAGGAACACCAGGATCGGCAGGATCATCGTGATGAAGCCACCGGCGGTCGTGAGCTCCCAGCCCTGGCCGAGCTGGGTCTTGAGGTGGGTCAGCCCGACGGTGACGGGCTCGTTGTCACCCGGGCCGATGAACACCAGCGCGACCAGCAGGTCGTTCCAGACCCACAGGAACTGGAAGATCGCGAACGACGCCAGGGCCGGCACCGACATCGGCAGCACCAGCCTGAAGAACGTCTGGTAGTGGCTGGCGCCGTCGATCTTGGCCGACTCGATCACGGTCTTCGGCAGGGTCGCCATGTAGTTGCGCAGGATGTAGATCGCCAACGACATGCCGAAACCTATGTGCGCGAGCCAGACCGCGGGGAACGTGCCGTTCAGGCCGAGCTCGCGGTAGAGCTTGAGGATCGGCACGAACGCGACGTAGTTGGGCACGACCAGCAGGCTGACGATGGTCAGGAACAGCACGTCGCGGCCCTTGAACTCCATGAACGTGAAGGCGTACGCCGCGAACGCCGCGATCAGGATCGGGATGAACGTCGCCGGCAGCGCGATCGCCAGGCTGTTGACGAAGGCCCGGCCCATGTTCGCGTTGCCGGTCAGCGCCTTGTCGTAGTTGTCGAGCGTCAGGGCCCCGAGACCCGAGGGGTGCGTGAAGACCGTCCACCAGCCGCTGCTGTTGACGTCGTCGAGCGTGCGGAACGACGTCACGAAGGTGCCGAGCAGCGGCACCATCCAGAGCACGCAGATGACGGCCAGGACGAGCTTGGTGAGCCAGCCCGCCTTCGCGGGGTTGGCGTCGAACGACGCGGCGGCCTTGCGGCGGCGGGTCGCCGTCGGGGTCGCGGCCGCGGGGGTGGTGGCTACGTCGGTCATGCCGCTTCCTCCTCTGCCTTGAAGTGGCGCACTTGGTAGACCATGATCGGGAGCACCGCGACCATCAGGATCACGACGATCGCCGACGCGGCGCCGTAGTTCAGGAACGTGCTGATGTTGTTGTAGAACAGGTTGCCGAGAACGTTCGTGTTGAAGTTGCCGTCGGTGTTGACGTAGACGATGTCGAAGACCTTCATCACGCCGATCGTCACGGTGATGAACACCGTGATGATCGTGCCCTTGATCTGCGGCACCACGACCCGGAAGAAGATCTGCCGCTCGCCGGCCCCGTCGATCCGGGCCGCCTCGAGCGTGTCGCCCGGCACGCCCTTGACGGCGGCCGAGAGCAGCACCATCGAGAAGCCAACCTGCGCCCAGAGCAGGATCACCATCAGCAGCAGGCTGTTGAGGTGGAAGTCACTCTTGCCCAGCCACGCGATCGGGCCCCAGTCGAAGACCCCGATCAGGGCGTTCTGCAGGCCGATCTGCGGCTGTCCCGCCGGTCGCGCGTCGTAGACGAAGCGCCAGATCGTGGCGGCACCGATCATGCTGATCGCCATGGGCAGGAAGATGATCGTCTTGGCGACCTTCTCGCCGGTGGGCCTCAGCCGGTCGGACAGCACAGCGACGATGAGCCCCACCACCACCGTCACCGCGGGCACGATGACGATCCACAGGACCGTGTTGAACAGGGTGTCCTTGAACTCGCTCGACTTGAACAGGTCGGTGTAGTTCTTGAAGCCGACGTACTTGAGGGACAGGTTGTCCTTGAAGCTGTTGTTGATCGTCAGGACCGCGGGGTAGATCAGGTAGACGACGATCGCCAGGAACGCCGGCAGGATGTAGAGGTACGGCTTGATCCGGTGCTCGAGGTTCCCGGGGAGCAGCTCCGCGATCTTGTTGAGGATCCAGTAGAGGGCCAGGGCCCCGCCGACTCCGGCAATGACGGTGAGAAGGGCGCTCAGTGCTTTGACTCCCACGGGGCCGACCTCCCTTTCAGCTCGGGTGACGATGAGGGGCCGGGCGCGGGCCCTGGGGCCCGCGCCCGGCAGCGGGTTCAGTGACTACGAGATCGGCCAGCTCGAGTAGATGTTATTCAGCGCCGTGTAGAGGTCT
>JAOPXF010000187.1 GCA_025965295.1 Nocardioides sp. | reverse complement strand
ACCTCATCCACCGGCTGCCCGACACCTGGCACCAGGTCGACACCCTGCAGGTGCCCGCCTGGCGTGGTCGGCGCCTCGCCGCCGCCACCGCGTCGCTGTCGAAGGAGGCCGCCGCGTACGTCGACGCGCAGCTCGCGCCCCGCATCGGGTCGGTCGGCACCATCACGATCGACCGGCTGGTCGCCGAGGCCGCCGCCAGGTTCGACACCGACCAACAGGAGACCGACGAGCAGGATGCGAAGGCGAAGTGGGGGGTGCGGATTCAGCACGGCACCGGCCTCGGCGGGTACGCCGGCACCTCCTGGCTCGAGGCGACCGGGGACACCCTGGACCTGACCCGGTTCCACGACCTCGTCTGTGCCACCGCCGCCCAACTCGGCCGCGACGGCGACCCCGACCCCCTCGAGATCCGCAAGGCCAAAGCCATCGCCATCATCACCGACCGCGCACTGGGGCTCACCGGCACAAACACAGCTGCGAAGACCCACCTCTACCTCCACGCCACCGCCAATGACCTCGACACCGAGGAGACCGCCGTGGGCACGGTGGAGAAGCTGGGCCCCGCGACTCTGGCCAGGATCAAGGAGTGGGTCGGCCACTCGAGGGTGACGATCACCCCGGTCCTCGACCTCGCCCGGGACACCGCGGTCGACCAGCACGACCCACCCACCTGGATGCGCGAGCAGGTGATTCTGCGCGACTCGCACTGCGTGTTCCCCTGGTGCGGACGCAACTCACGGGGTTGCGACCTCGACCACATCGACCCCTACGACGAACACGGACCACCCGACCAGACCAGACCCGACAACCTCGCCCCCCTCTGCAGGCGCCACCACCGAGCCAAGACCACCGGCCGCTGGCGATACGCACGCCACCCCGACCACACCTACACCTGGCACTCACCACAAGGACGGGTCTACCTCGTCGATGACACCGGCAGCCACACCATCGGCTGACCGGACGGCTAGCTCCGCGCGCCCTCGTCGTACGCGTCCGGCACCCCTTCCGGCGTGCGGTCGCGCGGGGGTAGGCCGACCGGGTCGCGGCGGCGCGCCAGCATCCGGCTCTGCCGGTCGGCCTCGTCGGCCGACCGGGCGGTGTCGTTGCCGTCCATGCCCACGAGCCAAACCAGGCCCCGCTCCTTGCCCTGAGGTCTCCGCTCGTCGTCGCGGACCAGGGCCACGGCGTACGTCAGCACGCCTCCGGCCTGACGCTGTGCCCAGTCGATGACCTGGAGCACGTCCGCGCCCGTGATGTCGTAGGTGTCGGTGGAGCCCAGGGTCGAGTCCGGGCCGCTGGTGTGGAGGTACACCCGGAACCGCGGCCGCGGGTCCTCCCAGCTGCTGTCCCGCTCGTCGACCTGGGTCACCTGCATCTTGCTCATGGGTCGATGATGACGTGGACACAGCGTGGCCGGGTACGGTCGAAGGACCACACGAGGGAGACCCAGATGCCGTCCGTCCGCGGAACCATGGCCACCGACCGTCCCGAGCGCTACGCCAAGCAGCTCGTCAGCCACTGGAGCAAGCGCGGCCCGGTGACCGAGGAGGACGGCACGACCGTCCAGCGCTGGGAGACCGGCCAGGTGATCAGGCTGACACCGACCGAGGGCGTGCTCGAGGTCGAGATCACCGTCACCGAGGGCGACGACGCCGCGCGCTTCGCCCAGGTCGTGAAGGAGCACCTCGAGCGGTTCGGCGGGCACCGCGACGAGCTCGAGGTCGTCTGGCACGTCTGAGCGGCGAGACAGGTCCCGGCCGATCGGCTTGAGAAACCACGCGTACGGTGGGGACATCCTCGACTCCCAGCACACCCCGGCCGCCACGGCAGTCCTGTCCGTCCCGCCGACCGATGCTCACCCGCACCGCCCATGCCTCGGCACCGTCGTACGACGGGTCTCGCTGAGCCTGCTGATCGCCTGCGTCATTCCGGCGACGCTCTTCTACTCGGTCTTCGCGCTCGCCGGCGTCTGGACCGCGATCGTGGTCGCGCTCGGCTGGTCGTACGGCGCCATCGCCTGGCGCGCGCTGACCGGACGCCGCACGTCGGGCCTGCTGCTCCTCACCGCGCTGCTGCTGACGGTGCGGACGGCGCTCGCGCTGCTCACCGACAGCACCTGGCTCTACTTCCTCCAGCCGATCATCAGCGATGGCGTGGTCGCGACGGCGTTCCTGCTGTCGCTCGTGTCCGCGCGGCCGATGGTGGCGCGGCTGGCCGGCGACTTCTACCCGATGGACCACGAGCTGTCCGTGCGGCCCCGGATCCGCCGCCTCTTTCGCAACCTCACCGTGCTCTGGGCCCTGCTCGGGCTCGGCAAGGCCACGATGACGCTGTGGCTGCTCCAGTCGACGTCGCTCGAGACGTTCGTGCTGGTCAAGAGCATCTCCGCGCTCTCGATCAACATGCTGGCCGCAACGGCGACGATCGCCCTCGCGGCGTACGTCGGTCGGCAGGAGGGCCTGCTCGGCCCGGTGCCGAAGCTGGTCCCCGTCCTGGCCTGACCCGGCAGGGCACAATGCGCGGGTGAGCGGGGCCGTGCAGCACTACGTCGGGTTCGGCGCCGGCCTGCTCGCGATGACCGCCCTCACGCTGGCGCTGGGGCGGTGGGCGCGGATCGGGATGGGGCTCTTCCCCTTCTGGGCGATCCTGCGCGCCGTCGTCCAGCTGAGCGCGGTCGCGCTGCTGCTGCGCGGGATCCTCGCCGTCCCGTGGACCGTGGTGGCGTTCGTGGTGCTGATGCTGAGCACCGCCTCGTGGACCGCGATGGGCCGGCTCAAGGAGCTCTGGCACGGCCGTCGTGCGGCGGCGCTGGGCGTGCTCAGCGGTGCGCTGGTCACGCTCGTGGTGATCTTCGCGCTGCAGCTGGTCGACCTCGAGGTGCGCTACCTCGTCGCAGTGGGCGGCATCGTCATCGGCAACTCGATGTCGGCCGCGACCCTCGCCGGCCGCAACTTCCTGCGCGGTGCCCGCGCCCGCAAGGACGAGGTCGAGGCCTGGCTCTCGCTCGGCGCCACGCCGTCTCGCGCCCACGAGGAGATCGGCCGCGAGGCGGTCCGGGAGTCCCTGCTACCCACCCTCGACCAGACCAAGTCGACCGGCCTGGTGACCCTGCCCGGCGCCTTCGTCGGCGCTCTCTTCGGTGGCGCCAGCCCGGCCACGGCCGCCCAGTTCCAGCTCGTCGTCCTGGCCGGCATCGCCCTCACGATGACCATCACCGGCATCGTCGTCACCCGCCTCGCCGGCCGGACGCCGTACGTCGCCGCGACAGTGAACGCCGCGTGAGGCAGGGTGGGGCGGTGCCGGACACCGACGACCCCACCGACTGGCTGCTGACCAAGACCGAACGCGGCAACCCCTGCACTCGTCTCGATGACGGCCACCCGGGCGGGCAGGCCTGGTCCGAGGGCAACCTGGTCCGGCCGTTGGTGCACGGCGCGACGTACTTCGCCGAGCTCCACGAACGGCTCGAGGCGACCCGGGAGGGCGACCTGGTGCTGTTCACCGACTGGCAGGGCGACTTCGACGAGCGGCTGACCGGCGAGCCCGGCAGCGAGGTCGGCGAGGTGCTCGCCCGCGCCGACGAGCGCGGGGTCGACGTTCGCGGCCTGGTCTGGCGCTCGCACTCGGAGGCGTTGGGCTTCACGTCCGAGGAGAACCGTCACCTCGGTGAGAAGCTCCAGAAGCGCGGCGCCGAGGCGCTCCTCGACATGCGGGTGCGGCTGGGTGGCTCGCACCACCAGAAGATGGTCGTGATCCGGCACCGCGACGACCCGACGCGCGACATCGCGTACGTCGGCGGCATCGACCTGTGCCACTCGCGCCGCGACGACGCCGACCACGCGGGTGACCCGCAGGCGCTGTCCATGGCCGAGGAGTACGGCGACACCCCGCCCTGGCACGACGTCCAGGCGGCGATCAGCGGCCCGGCCGTGCACGACGTCGAGACCGTCTTCCGCGAGCGGTGGGAGGACCCGACGCCGCTCAGCCGCAGCCCGCTGCGCTGGCTCAAGGACCGGCTGACGGGGATGGACCTCACGCCGGACCCGCTCCCGGAGCAGGCGCCGCCACCGCCGCCGGTAGATGGCGGCACGCACGTCGTGCAGCTGCTGCGGACCTACCCGGACCTGCGGCTGAACCGCGACTACCCCTTCGCCAACGGCGGCGAGCGGAGCGTGGCCCGGGGCTACACGAAGGCCGTCGAGCGGGCCCGGCACCTGGTCTACGTCGAGGACCAGTACCTCTGGGGCCACCACGTCGGCGATGTCTTCACCCAGGCGCTGAAGGACCACCCCGCCCTGCACGTGATCGGTGTCGTGCCGATGTATCCCGACCTCGCGGGCCTCAACCGGGTGCCGGAGCAGCTCGGTCGCCGCCGGGCGATGCTCGAGATGATGGGCGTCGCGCCCGACCGGGTCGCGGTCTACGGCATCGAGAACCGCGCCGGCACCCCGGTCTACGTGCACGCGAAGGCCTGCGTCATCGACGACACCTGGTCGACGATCGGCTCCGACAACTTCAACCGGCGCTCGTGGACCCACGACTCCGAGCTCTCGGCCGTCGTCATCGACCGCGAGTCGTCGTACGCCCGGCGCCTGCGGCTCACGCTCGCCGCCGAGCACCTCGACCGGTCGCCGGACGAGATGGACGACTGCGTCGACCCGGCCGGGATGTTCGAGGCCTTCGCGGCCTGCGCGGCGCGGCTCGACGAGTGGTACGACGGCGGCCGGCAGGGGCCCAAGCCCCCGGGGCGACTGCGGCGGCTGCAGCCGCCGGAGCTGGGTCCGGTCGCGCGGGCGCTCGCGCTGGTGCCGTACCTGACCATGCACGACCCCGACGGCCGGCCGCGGTCGCTGCGCCGCACGGACAGCTTCTGAGCCGCCGGTCCCACGGGCGCTCGTGGTGAGATGGGACATGGCACTCGAGGACTTCCCCCGCTACCCGCTGACCTTCGGGCCCAGCCCCGTCCACCGCCTCGACCGGCTCACCGAGCACCTCGCCGGGGACGGGGGCGGCGCGGCCATCTGGGCCAAGCGCGAGGACTGCAACTCCGGCCTGGCGTTCGGCGGCAACAAGACCCGCAAGCTGGAGTACCTCGTCCCCGACGCCATCGCCTCCGGCGCGGACACGCTGGTGAGCATCGGCGGCTACCAGTCCAACCACACCCGGCAGGTCGCGGCGACGGCCGCCAGGATCGGTATGAAGTGCGTGCTGGTCCAGGAGAACTGGGTCGACTGGCCCGATAGCCTCAACGACCGGGTCGGCAACATCCTGCTCAGCCGGATCATGGGCGCCGAGGTGCGCCTCGACCCGGCAGGCTTCGGGATCGGCTTCAAGGACTCCTGGAAGCAGGCCATCGAGGACGTGGAGCGCCGCGGCGGTACGCCGTACGCCATCCCGGCGGGCGCGTCCGACCATCGGCTGGGCGGGCTCGGATTCGCCCACTGGGCGGCGGAGGTGGAGCAGCAGGAGCGCGAGCTCGGCGTCTTCTTCGACACCATCGTGGTCTGCTCGGTGACCGGGTCGACGCACGCGGGGATGATCGCGGGCTTCGCCGCGCTGGAGCGGGCGGGCGGGCGCCCACGCCGGGTGATCGGGATCGACGCCAGTGCCAAGCTCCAGGAGACCCGCGACCAGGTCGCGAGGATCGCGCGCAACACGGCGGAGCTGATCGGTCTCGGGCGCGAGCTGCGCGACGACGAGATCACCGTGCTCGAGGGCTGGGCCGGCGACCTCTACGGCATCCCGGTCGAGTCGACGCTCGAGGCGATCCGGCTGACCGGCCGGCTCGAGGGGGTGATCATCGACCCGGTCTACGAGGGGAAGTCGATGGCTGGATTGATCGACCTCGTGCGCAGCGGCGACATCGGCAGCAGCTCGAACGTGCTCTACGCGCACCTGGGCGGGCAACCTGCGATCAACGCGTACAGCGCCTTATTCCGCTCGTAGCTCTAGTTA
>JAOPXF010000168.1 GCA_025965295.1 Nocardioides sp. | reverse complement strand
TGTCCCGGGCGTCGTCGAGCCCGACCACGACGTCGTACAGCGTGGTCCCACCGGCCACGACCCGAGCGGGCGACGACCAGGCACCCTGCGGCGAGCGGCGCACCAGGTCCACCCGGCCGGTTCCGCGGCCCACGGCCACGAGCGCCGTGCCCGCCGCGTTCATCGCCAGGTCGTAGTCCCGGACCTCGACACCTCGCGGCGAGAGGAACCGGGCCTGCTCCCACTGCCCGCCGGCGGACATGGACACGGCCTCGACCCGGTTGAAGTCGGGCGTGTAGACCACGACCGCACCACCGGCGCCGTCCACGGCCAGCTGCGGGTAGGAGCTCTCGGCCGCGATCGTGACGGGCGTCGTCCACGTCCCGTCAACGGCGCGCTGCACCGCCTTGAGCACCTGCGGGTGCCCCTTGGCCTGACGGCCGAAGACCAGGACGGCGGCGCCGTCGTCGGCGATGCCCACCTGCGGTGAGTTCGCCCCCGCGGCCGGGGTCACGTCGACCCGCTCGCCCCAGGCTCCGTCGGCGGGCTGGTAGCGAGACTGGACGCGGGAGGGCTCGTCCCGCTGCGGGACCGCCCAGTCCCAGGCGACCACGACGGCCCCGGCCGGGCTCGCGTCGAGGCTGAGGTGGGCGGCGCCGGAGACGTCGCCACCGCCCGGCACGTAGTCAGGCAGGCTGAGGGCCCGGGTCAGCCGCACGGGATCGGACCAGCCGCCCCCGGCGGGGCGCTGCGCGACCATGACGCCGTCGGGGTGGCCGTAGCGCTGGCTGAGCCAGACCGCGGTCACGTCCCCGGCCTCGTCGGCAGCGACCTGCGGACTGATGCCGTGGCCGATGACCACGGGCGCGCTCCAGCCGCCGCCCGAGGGGCGCCGCACGGCCTGGATCTTCCCCCGGTGGAGGGCCGTGGACCACACGACGGTGGTGGTGCTGGCGCCGTCCACCGCGAGCGACTCCCCGAAGGGGTTCTGGGCCAGCGTCCTCACCGGACCCCAGGCCGGCGCGGAGCGGACGGCCGCGTCGGCCGGCGCCATGAGGGGTGCCGGCCCACTCACGACCAGGACCGTGGTGGAGAAGGCGAGCAGCAGAGATCGAACCGACATGACAGACCTCCGGACAGAACAGATAGGTGGCTACGACGTTAGCCCCCGGCTGCCGGCCCGTCCCGGGTCCAGGGCCCCGGGTCCGGGCAACCACCGGCCACCGTCACCGGGGCGGGCAACCGGCCTCCTGAGAGACTGTCCCCATGACCGAGCTGCCTCGCAAGGCCGCCGCGCGGACCGCCCGGCTGGCCGCGCTGCCGCTCGGGTACGCCGGTCGCACGGCGCTCGGCTTCGGCAAGAGGATCGGTGGACAGTCCGCGGACGCAGTGCTCTCCGAGATCCAGCAGCGCACCGCCGAGCAGCTCTTCCGCACCCTGGGCGAGCTCAAGGGTGGCGCGATGAAGTTCGGCCAGGCCCTGTCGGTGCTCGAGGCCGCGTTGCCCGACGAGCTCGCCGGGCCCTACCGCGAGCAGCTGACCCGGCTCCAGGACTCCGCGCCGGCGATGCCGACCCAGCAGGTGCGCGACGCGCTCGAGCGGGACCTCGGCCCCGACTGGCGCGAGCAGCTCGTGTGGCTGGACGGCGGCCCGGCGGCCGCCGCCTCCATCGGCCAGGTCCACCAGGGCCGCTGGCACGACGGGCGCCTGGTCGCGGTGAAGGTGCAGTACCCCGGGGCCGGGGAGGCGCTGCGCTCGGACCTCAAGCAGCTCTCCCGGCTGGCCCGGACGATCGGCACCCTGGTGCCCGGCATCGACGTCAAGCCGCTCATCGAGGAGATGCAGGCGCGCACCGAGGAGGAGCTCGACTACCGGCTCGAGGGCCGGGCCCAGCAGTCCTTCGCCGAGGCCTTCCGCGGAGACCCGGAGATCTCGGTGCCCGACGTCATCGCGGCCGGTGACACCACGCTGGTCACCGAGTGGATGGAGTCGACCTCGTCGCTGGCGGCCGTGATCGCCGACGGCACGCGGGCCGAGCGCGACCACTACGGCGAGCTCTTCGTCCGGTTCCTGGTCAGCGGCCCGACCCGCACCGGAATGCTGCACGCCGACCCCCACCCGGGGAACTTCCGGATCCTCCCGGTCGAGGACGGCAGGCCCGGCCGGATGGGCGTGCTCGACTTCGGGGCCGTGGCCCGGCTGCCGGACGGCGAGTTCCCGGTCGCGATGGGCACCCTGCTGCGGGTCGCGGGCATCGAGGACCATGACCAACTGCTGGAGGGGCTGCGCCGCGAGGGTTTCGTCAAGGACAACGTTCGGATCGACCCCGAGCTGCTCCTCGACTACCTCGCACCGTTCGTCGAGCCCACCCGGGTCGAGCGGTTCCGCTTCTCCCGCGAGTGGATGCAGACCCAGTTCCAGCGGGTCAACAACCCCCGCGACCCGGCGTACACCGTCGCGCTCAAGCTCAACCTGCCCCCGTCGTACCTGCTGATCCACCGCACCTGGCTCGGCGCCGTCGGCATCCTGAGCCAGCTCGAGGCGGAGGTGCCGTTCCGGCAGATCCTCGCCGAGTCGCTGCCGGGCTTCGCCGAGCCGGGCCCCGCCTCGAGCTGAGCACGCGTCAGTCGAGCGGGAGGTACATCACGTGCAGCCCGACCCGGCCGTGGGTGGGTGACCGGAACGCTCCCGGGACGGTGCCGACGACCTCGAAGCCGAGCGAGCGCCAGAGCGCGACGGCGGCGGTGTTGGTCTCGACGACCGCGTTGAACTGGATGCCGGCGTACCCGTGATCCCGGTGCCACGCGACCACGTGCTCGGCGAGCGCCCGGCCGACGCCGCGGTCGCGGGCCTCCGGGGCGACCATGAACGAGGCCGTGCCGACGTGGTCACCGCGGCCCGGCCGGTTGGGTCCCATCTTCGCGCTGCCCAGCACGACGCTGCCGTCCTCCAGCACCACGGTCTCCCCCGGCGGGCGCTCCATCCACAAGCCGCGACCGGTCTCGACGGTCAGGTCCAGAGGGAACGCATAGGTCTCCCCCGCTCGGACGGTGGCCTCGAAGAAGGGCCAGATGCGGGGCCAGTCGTCGTCGGTGGCGGTCCTGATGGTCGCGCTCAACGGCCGGCTCAATCGCCCGTCACGCCGTCGATCGACTCGCGCAGCAGGTCGGCGTGCCCGTTGTGCCGGGCGTACTCCTCGACCATGTGCGTGACGATCCAACGCAGGCTGAAGGTGGTGCCGGCCCGGCCGGTCCGCCGGGAGGGCTGGCCGAGGGCGTCGGCCGCGGCGATGACCGAGTCGGAGTCGGCACACGCCGCGTCGAAGAGGGCCCAGAGCTGCTCGGGGGTGTCGTCGACCGCGCTGTGCCAGTCCCAGTCGGCGTCCTCCTCCCAGTCCACCGAGGCCCAGGGCTCGCCGTACTCCTCTCCGAGGAAGACGCAGCGGAACCACCAGTGCTCCACGAAGGCGAGGTGCTTGACCATCCCGCCCAGCGTCATCGTGGACGGGGCGTGGGTCGCGTTGAGCTGCTCGCTGGTCAGGTCCGCGGCCTTCAGCCGCAGGGTGTCGCGGTGGTAGGCGAGGAAGCCGAGGAGTGTGGCCGCCTCGTCGCCGTCGAGCGGCGGGTCGACGCGGGCCACGGCAGCGGTGCCGGGGGTGGAGGTCATCTGAGCAACCTAGTGGGCCGGGACCTCGTCGAGCACCCGGGTTTCGGGTGTCCGGTCGGTGATGCAGTACGCCGTGCCCGTCGGGTCGGTGAGCACCGTCCAGCCGCCGAAGACACCCTGCACCTCTGCTCCGAACCCCACGTGGCGCGAGGTCTCGGCTTCGCGGTCGCTGCTGGCCACGTCGAAGTGTGCGCGGACCGGGCCGCTGTCCTCGCCGAGCCGCTGGAGCAGGAGCTGCAGCGGCTGGTCGGGGGGCCGGATCAGCCGGCGGAACTCGTCGTGCTCGGCGGAGACCCGCAGTTCCCACCCGGTGAGCCACGCCCAGAACTCGCACTCGCGGTCGTACGCCGACGCCGGGATGTCCAGGCAGACCTGGTCGACGGCCGAGCGCAGGCCGTGCTCCCACTCGGCGGGCGCGGCCGGGCTGGACCCGGGATGGTCGACGAAGCAGAACGTGAACCCGCCGGGTGAGCGCATCACGACGTAGTCGGGGTCCGGTCGGGCGGCGACTCCGGCGCCGTGGGCTTCGGCCTCGACCGCCGCGGCGGCGGGGTCCTCGACGTGGACGTCGAGGTGGATCCGGCTGGGCCCCTCCTCGATCCGCTGCAGGCCGAGGTGGTCGTCACCGGAGGGCGGGAGAAGCGAGGCGAACTCGCCGTGCGCGCCGCGCGCCGGCGAGACCTCGAAGCCGGTGACCCGGCGCCAGAACTCGACCCCCGCCTCGTGCCGGTCGCGCTCGAGGTCCAGGTAGGCCGTCATCCAGAACATGGTCCGAGGCTAGCGAGTGCCGTCCACCCAGCGCTCCCCCGCGACGACCGCCTCGGCCCTGCCGGAGGTGAGCTCGGCGACCAGGGCGTGCAGACGGTCCTCCTCGTCGGGCGGTACGCCGAGGCGCAGCACGACGCGGGCGGCGTACGTCGTGTCGAGCACCGCGACGCCCCGGCTGCGGAGCTCGCTCTCGACCCGCCCGGCGTCCCCGTGGTCGACGTCGAGCAGCAGCTCGCGCACGAGGGTGCGCCGCAGCGTCCCGGTGGCGTCGAGACCGGCACGGACGGCGTCGCCGTACGCGCGCACCAGGCCGCCGGCCCCGAGCAGGGTGCCGCCGAACCACCGGCTCACGACGGCGACCACGTCGCTGACGCCCTCACCCGACCAGCCGCGCAGCACCTCCAGCATCGGCGCACCGGCGGTGCCGGCCGGCTCGCCGTCGTCGCTGGAGCGCTCGACCTCGCGGGCCGGGCCGAGCACGAATGCGGAGCAGTGGTGCCGGGCGTCCCAGTGCTGCCTGCGGAGCCGCTCGACGACGGCCCGGGCGGCGGCCTCCTCCTCGACCCGCTCGAGGGTGCACAGGAAGCGGGAACGCTTGACCTCGATCTCGGCGGTGCCGTCGCGGGCGACGGTGAGGTAGCTCGTCACCAGACGCCGAGCACGTCCCCGCCGATCCGCACGATGAACGCGGACACGACGACGATGAAGAACACGCGCACGAAGCGCGTGCCCCGCGCGACCGCCGTCCGGGCGCCGACGTAGCCGCCGACCAGGTTGGCCGCGCCCATGACCAGGCCGACCTTCCAGAGCACGCCGTCCTGCGGCACGAAGATGACGAGGGCGCCCAGGTTGGTGGCCCAGTTGGCCATCCGGGCCTTGGCCGAGGACTCCAGGAAGTCGTAGCCGAGCAGGCCGACCAGCGTGAACACGAAGAACGAGCCCGTGCCCGGGCCGAGCGCCCCGTCGTAGAAGCCGATGACCAGGCCGGTCGCCATGGCAGCAGCCGTGTGCCGGTGGCCGGAGAAGCGCAGCACGGTCTGCTGCCCGAGCTTGGGCGTCAGCACGACGTACGTCCCGACGACGACCAGGACGACGAGCACGATCGGGTCGAACGCCGAGCGCGGCAGCTGCGAGGCCACCACGGCACCCACCATCGAGCCGAGGAAGGCGAGCAACATCAGGGGGACGAAGGTCCGCGGGTCGGGGCGGACCCGGCGGTAGTACGTCGTCGAGCTCACGGAGGTGCCGCAGATCGACGCGAGCTTGTTGGTGGCGAGGACCTGCAGCGGCGAGGCACCCGGGAGCCCGAGGAGCAGCGCCGGGAGCTGGACCAGCCCGCCGCCGCCGACCACGGCGTCGACGAAGCCGGCGGTCAGGCCGGCCAGGGCCAGCAGGGCGAGCACGGTCGCTGACGGGTCACCCATGTGCGCGATCGTAGGGTCAGGGTCATGCGCATCGTGTCCCTGCTCCCCTCGACGACCGAGATCCTCTTCGCGATCGGCGCCGGCGACGACGTCGTGGGCGTGACGTTCGAGTGCGACTTCCCCGCCGAGGCCCGCGACCGGACGATCGTGTCCACGTCGGCGATGCCCGAGGGGCTCACCCCGGCCGCCATCGACGCCTTCGTGGTGGCGGCCCTCGCCGACGGCGACGACCTCTACCACCTCGACGAGGGCGCCCTGTCCGGCCTGGACGCCGACCTGGTCGTCACCCAGGACCTGTGCGCCGTCTGCGCGGTCGACGTCTCGGTCGTCGACGACGCACTCGCGCACCTGGGGTGCACGGCCGACGTGCTCACCATCGACCCGCACACGCTGGACGAGGTCTTCGAGTCGATCGTGGTGCTGGGGCGGGCCACCGGGCACGTCGCCGAGGCGATCTCACTCGTGGACTCACTGCAGGCCCGGCTGGACGCCGTGCGCGCCCGCGTCGGGGGGCTGCGACGGCCGCGGGTGATGCTGCTGGAGTGGACCGACCCACCGTTCGCGCCCGGCCACTGGGTGCCGGAGATGATCGAGGCGGCCGGCGGCGAGCCGCTGCTCGCGACGGCGGGGGCGAGCTCCCTGCGGACCACGTGGGAGGCCGTCCGCGCGGCGGCGCCGGACCTGGTCGTGGCCGCCCCCTGTGGCTACGACCTGGCCGGGGCGACGGCGCTGGCGGACGAGCTGGTCGCCTCGGGAGTCCTGCCCGCGGGCGTGCCCGTGCACCCGGTCGACGCCAACGCCGCCTGGGCCCGTCCGGGCACCCGGCTGGTCGACGGCATCGAGGAGCTGGCCGGCGTCCTGCACCCGCTCTGACGGGGTCGTGTGCCCGAGGACGCGGTGGGGCGCGTGCTCAGGCACACGACCCCTCTGAGCGCTAGGTGGTAGCCGGGCGGACCCGGGCGCGGACCAGGCCGACCGCGCCGATGATCACCCAGACCAGGTTGAGGGCCGCGGACGGCCAGGCGCTGTAGTACGCCGAGTTGACCATCAGGAAGGCGCCGCCGAAGAGGTTCATCAGCTGGAAGCCGAGCCCGCTCGCGTGCACGCGTCCGGCGGTCACGAGCCCGTAGGCGCTGATCAGCAGGGCCATCCCGAGCCAGCCCAGGACATTGACGACGACGACGGTGAGATCCACGGGCGCAATCTTGTCGGATCGCCCCTCATCGGCTGTCGGTGGGCGCGGGTAGACCTGGTCACACGACACGGACACCGGGAGGGACCATGACCGACAGCAGCCTCGTGAGCGAGGCGGAGGAGCACGTACGACAGCACGCGGAGGCGCTCACGCAGCCCGGCACGGCCGAGTGCCTCGGCTGCTACGTCGCCCGGATGCTCGACACCTTCGGCTGCGACGAGACCCTGAGGTGGGCGCGGCGCTTCCGCGACCTGCGCTCACCGCGGGCCGACGGCCTCGAGCGGCGGCTCGGTGCCATGGGCGGCTTCTGTGACTGCGAGATCTTCCTCAACGGCATCCGGCCGGCCCGGCACGTGCTGGTGCGCGACATCGACACCGACGAGCTGGAGACGCCCGAGGAGCTCCCCGACTGCGCCGGGGTCCACAGCACCTCCACGCGCCCGTGCGGCAACTGGGAGCGCGTGCGCCGGCGCTGACGCCCGGCGGGGACGGCTCAGTCGTCCCCGACCCAGAAGCCGCGGGCGCCGAACCAGTCGCCGTAGCCGCCCTGGTGGCCGGCGGGACCGCGCGACCCCAGGTAGGAGCCCACCACTGCGGCTCCGAGGTCGTCGAGCTCGGGAGCGACCACGCGGCCGTCGACCCGCTTGGCCATCGAGTCGATGAACCGGGCGAGGCCGGGATCCTCGCCGAGCCGGAAGAACGTCGTCTGCGCGCCGAGCCGGCCGGAGTTGTCGAGCTCGCGTACGGCGTACGCGACCGTCAAGGGGTGCGGAGGATAGGAGAAGTAGACCTCGCCGTCCGGCTCCAGGTGGGAGGTCGGCTCGCCGTCGGTGACGATCAGCAGCACCGGCTGGGCGTTGGGGTGCCTGCGGAAGTGCCGGTTGGCGAGCAGCAGGGCGTGGTGCAGGTTGGTGCCCTTGTCCCACATCGCGTCCAGGCCGGTGAGCTGCTCGATCTCCATGACCTCCGCGTGCCGGCCGAAGCCGATCAGCTGCAGGGCGTCGCCGCGGAAGCGCGACCTGATCAGCGTGTGCAGGGCGAGCGCGGTGCGCTTCATCGGCACCCAGCGGCCGTCCATCGCCATCGAGAACGACGTGTCCACGAGGAGCGCGACGCAGGCCTGGGTGCGGGCCTCGGTCTCGGTCACCTCGACGTCGCCGATCTCGAGGCGCACGCCGCCGCGCGCGTCGCCACCCTCGGACACGGTGCGGATGACCGCGTTGGTGACGGTGCGGGTCACGTCCCAGGGCTCGGTGTCGCCGAACGCCCACTCGCGGGTGGCCCCGGACCGCTCCCCCGCGGCCCCGGCCTGGCGCAGGTCGCGCTGCCCCTGGCGCCCGGTCATCCGGTTGGCGACGTCCTTGAGCAGGGCCTTGCCGAGCTGGCGCATGGCCTTCGGGCTGAGCTTGAGCTGGCCGTCGGAGCCGCGCTTCAGGTAGCCGGTGTCGCGCAGCGCCTTCTCCAGCTCCTGCAGCGTGCGCGCGTCGACCGCGGCTCGTCGCCGAGCTGGCGGGAGAGCTTGTCGAGGTCGAGGTCGTCCATCCGGGCGCCGCCGTACGACTGCGAGAGCTGCTCGGAGAGCTGGTCGAGGTCGGCGAGGTCCTGGAGCACGCCGGTGCCGTCGCCGAGGCCCAACCCCGCCTCGCCGTCGAACCGCTCGGAGCCCCCCCAGTCCTCGCCGGGGCGCAGCGCCTGGAGGTTGCCGTCGAGCTGGGACAGCGACTGCATCAGCTCGGGCGACCCGAACGCCTGGGAGGCGAGCGCGTCGAGCTGGTCGCGCTGTTCCTGGGTCATCGAGTTGCGCATCCGCTGCGCGGCGGCGGCCCGCTGCGCGAGCGAGTCGAGGAGCTCGTCGACGTCCTGGGGGTTCTCCGGGAAGTAGTCGCCGTGCTTGTCCATGAACTCCCGGAACTGCTCGGGGGTGTCCTCGCCCCGCCGGTGCGACTCCAGCAGCTGGTTGAGGTCCTGGAGCATCTCGTTGATCGCCGCGCGGTCCTCGTCGGTGGCGTTCTCGAGCGCCTGCTTCATGCCCGCGAAGCGCTGGTCGAGCAGCTCACGACCGAGCAGGTCCTTGATCCTCTCGAAGTCCTCGCGCGCCTCGCGGCTGCTCCAGTCGTACGTCGACAGCTCGTTGACCGCTGCCGCCGTGGACGACGGGAGGTTCTCGAGCTGCATCTCGCGGAAGGCGCGGTCGGCGTCGTCCATGTCGACGTCGCGGGCCAGCTGCTTGCGCTCCTCGAGCAGCGCGTGCTCGAGGAGCTCCCTGACCTCCTGGAGGGTGCCGTCGAGGTTGTGCCGCTGCAGCAGCTCGCGCCGCCGCTCGGCGACCCGGCGAGCCAGGTCGTCGAGGCCGCGCTGGTCCTGGCCGCCGCGGCGCAGGAACTCGCGCATGGCGCGTTCGGGCGAGTAGCCCGCCATCACGTCCTGCCCGATCGCGTCGAGCGCCTTGGCGAGGTCGACGGGCGCCGCGAGCGGGTCCGGTCCGCCGTCGTAGGGGCCGTAGCGGGAGCGAGGCTGGGCACGACGCGTCATCCGTAGACCGTCTCCCCGCCGCCGGTCTCCTTGCTGACCTTGCGGGCCAGGTAGAGCCCCTCGAGGGCCAGCTCGATCGCGCCGGCGCGCTGGCCGTCGTTGGTGGCACCGAGCCGGTCGCAGACGTCGTCGTACAGCTCGGACTCGCCGAGCACCGGCAGGCCGGTGAGGAAGTCGCGGGCGGTGACCTGCTCGCCGGTCGTCACCATGATGCCGCTCTCGAGCGCGTCGACGAGGACCGCGAAGTCGAGGCCGCGGAAGTGCTGGCGGACCGTCTCGGCGGTGGCGGTCCGGAGCAGGTGGGTGAGGATCTCGTGCTCGCGCCCCTCCTCACCGGACTCGAACTCGATCTTGCCGCCGAGCACGTCGACCGCGGTCTCGAGGTCAACGACCCGGGCCACCGCCTCGTCCTCGCCCTGGGCGCTGGCGCGGTGCAGCGCCGCGGCCGCGATGGTCTCGGCGCCCGCGATCGCGAAGCGCGCGGAGACACCCGAGCGCTGGTCGACCGCGCTGGACTCCCGCAGCGCCCGCGTGAAGCGGGCCAGGATCTCGACGAGGTGGTCGGGGACGTCGGCCACCAGTGCGGCCTCCTGCCGGATCACCCGGACCTCGTCGTCGAGCTCGACCGGGTAGTGGGTGCGGATCTCGGCGCCGAAGCGGTCCTTGAGCGGGGTGATGATCCGGCCGCGGTTGGTGTAGTCCTCGGGGTTGGCGCTCGCCACGACGAGCACGTCCAGCGGCAGCCGGAGCACGTAGCCACGGATCTGGATGTCGCGCTCCTCCATCACGTTCAGCATCGCGACCTGGATCCGCTCGGCGAGGTCGGGCAGCTCGTTGATGGCGACGATGCCGCGGTGGCTGCGGGGGATGAGCCCGAAGTGGATCGTCTCGGGGTCGCCGAGGCTGCGCCCTTCGGCCACCTTCATCGGGTCGACGTCGCCGATGAGGTCCGCCACACTCGTGTCGGGCGTGGCCAGTTTCTCGAAGTAACGCTCGTCGCGGCTCCTCCAGGAGACCGGGAGCTGGTCTCCGAGTTCAGCGGCACGGCGCTTGCTCACCGAGGTGATGGGTTCGAATGGATGCTCACCGAGCTCTGAGCCTTCGATGACCGGGGACCAGTCATCCAGCAGTCCGGACATCGTGCGCAGCAGAC
>JAOPXF010000159.1 GCA_025965295.1 Nocardioides sp. | reverse complement strand
TCGATGGAGTGCCAGAGAAGGTCGACATCCTGTCGGCGCCCCCGGCTCTGACAGGATCGGCGGATGGACCTCGACGCCTTCCGCTGGCTGCTGACCGTCGAGGGTGAGGCGCTGCTCGCCCGCGCGGCCGACGCGCCGGACGACCCGTTGCGGGCGCAGACCGCGCTGCGGCGTACGGCGGGCGCCGACCGGGTCGCGGCGGCCCTGACCCAGGTCACCCTGCGCCGGAAGGCCGCGGCGAAGTTCGGCGACCTGGCGGAGCGGATGTACTTCACCCCCGACGGGCTGGAGCAGGCCACCCGGCTCCCCGTGGCGCGGCACCGGGCGGCACGCCTGGCCGCGTCGTCCGCCGGCACCGTCATCGACCTGGGCTGCGGCATCGGCGGGGACCTGGTGGCCTTCGCGTCGGCCGGCCTCGTGGCCGCCGGCATCGACCTGGACCCGTTGCGGGTGGAGGTGGCCGGCGCCAACCTCGCGGCGCTGGGGCTCGAGGGCGCCGTTCAGGTGGCCGATGCCACCCGGGTCGACACCGCCCCCTTCGACGTGGCCTTCGCCGACCCGGCGCGCCGCACCGGCCGGGGCCGCACGTTCGACGTGGACGACTGGACGCCGCCGTGGCCGTTCGTCGAGGGCCTGCTGCGCCGCGACTCGTGCGTCAAGGTCGCCCCCGGGATCCCCCACTCGCTGGTGCCCGAGGGCGTCGAGGCCGAGTGGGTCAGCGACCACGGCGAGGTCAAGGAGGCGGCGCTGTGGTCCGGGCGGCTGGCCACCACCCGGCGCCGGGCGACCGTGATCGGCGACGGCGGGCTGGCGACCCTCACCGACGAGGACGACCCGGGCGCGGGGGTGCGCCCGGTGGGTGCCTTCCTCTACGAGCCGGACGGCGCCGTGATCCGGGCGCACCTGGTGACCGCCGTCGCGGCGCTCGCCGAGGGCGGGCTGCTGGACGAGCACATCGCCTACGTGACCGGCGACCGGCGGATCCGCACCCCGTTCGCGCGGGGCTACGAGGTCGCGGAGCGGCTGCCCTACCGCGAGAAGCCGCTCAAGGCCGCGCTCCGCGAGCGCGGCATCGGCTCGCTGACGATCAAGAAGCGCGGCGTCGACATCGTGCCCGAACAGCTGCGCAAGCGCCTCGACCTGTCGGGCGACGAGGAGGCGACGATCGTGCTGACCCGGGCCGAGGGGCACGGGATCGCTCTGCTGGTCCGGCCGTTCTGAGGCGGACGACCTCAGCTCAGGTGCAGGTCGTGGGTGCCGATGCGCGCGCCGAAGTCGAAGGAAAGGCGGTAGCTGTCCCGGGTGGGCACCAGGAAGGCTGTCCGCTCCATCACCGCCGTCGTTGACGGCACCGCCTTCCCCCGCTTCCCGTCGAGCGTCATCGTCGGGTCACCCTCCACGATCGTGTCGGTCACGACCCACGTCCTGCCCTCAGGCGCCCAGCCCAGCTGGTCGACGTACGGCACCGCGAACCAGCGCTCGACGGTGCACTCGACGCTCAGGACGTCCCCGGGCGGGAAGTCGGCCGGATCGCAGGAGGAGCCGTCGTGCTGGAGCGCCGTGGGATCGGCCAGCGGCGCCGCGACCCCGGAGTCCACGGTCCCTGTGTCGAGGTCGACCGTCTGCGTGAGGCCGTCGTACGACACCTCGATCGTGGCCGTTCCGTCGGGAAGCGCCACCCACAGCGCCCCGTGCTGCTGACCGGGTGTCCCCACCCCGGAGAGCGGATAGCGTTCATCGCCGACGACGACCGCGACGTCCGGGATCGCCCCGGCGTCCTCGAGCGTGCGACCGGTCAACACCTCGTGCAGGAGCGGGTCGAGATCGGAGTCGCTGCGTGACCATGCCAGGCCGAGGAGGTGGTCGCCGCCCCCGGCCACGACCGGACGGGACGCCCCCGTGTCCTGACGACCCGAGGCGTCGGCGTCCAGGGCGAGCACCAGCTCCCCGGAGGGCAGCGGCACGCTGGCCCGGACAGTCTCGGGCATCGTGCCGAAGACCGGGACCACCTCACCGGTCGCGAGGCGGCGAGCGTCGTCCTGGGGGCCGCCGCACCCGGCCGCGAGCAGGGCTACCAGGAGGGCGGGAACCACACCGACGCGGGCGAGGGAGGGGCGCATCAGTGCTGGACGTTCCAGTTGCCGTCGTTGCCGTAGATCGAGTTGTCGATCCCCTCGATCTTCGGCCAAGCACCGTTCACCAGGGCCTTGCTGCCGCTGTTGAGGTCGGCCCAGTCCATGACCCCCTGGGTCTTGGCCGTGGCTGCCATGGAGCGGATCGAGCTGGTGACGGAGTTGACGAAGCCGAGACAGTCACCGATGACCTCGAACGGCTTCCCGAACTCGCCGGCGAAGATCTTGCCCAGATCGACGGCCTCACCCGCGGTGCCGAGAATGTCGGCCACCAGGGCCACGAGCGCCTGGACCACGTCGGACCAACACTGCTTGATCGCCTCTGCCGCGTCCGCCATGAGGTGGGACGCGGCGAGCAGCTTCTCGCCCATCGCCTCGATCGCCGCCTCCTGGTTCGCCGCCGCGTTGCTGAACGCGCGATAGGCCAGGCCCTCCCAGAAGACCCCGACCCGGGTGCTGGTCGTGTTGGCGCGGTTCCAGGCCGTGTCGCAACTGGTCTTCGCAGTGACGTAGCCCAGGCCCAGGTTGGTGAGCTTCTGCGGGTTGCCAAAGAGGGCGTCGAGAGCATGCTCCACGCTCGCGACCAGTGCACGCTGGCTCGCCCAGATCTCCTTGGCGGCGTCCGCGAGCTTGCTGTGCAGCAGGGCCTTGGCACCTTCGAGGGCCAGGCCGCCCTCGATGCCGCCCAGCACCGTCCCGAGCGGACCCCCGACCGACCCGCCCGCAGCACCGATGGCGATTGCCTTCCAGATGGACATGTCGTCGATCAGGCTCGCCGCGCTGTTGATGACTGACTCGATGCCGTCGCAGAGCTGGTCATTGAGCTCGACGATCTCGCCGTACCACTCGTCAGGCGTGGAGAAGAGAAGCAGCGCGGTGGCCTG
>JAOPXF010000156.1 GCA_025965295.1 Nocardioides sp. | reverse complement strand
CGCCGCCTGCTGTGGCCGGTCAAGCAGAAGTACGGCCGCAAGATCTCGTGGGCCGACCTGATCGTGCTCGCCGGCAACGTCGCCCTGGAGTCGATGGGCTTCGAGACCTTCGGCTTCGGCTTCGGTCGCGAGGACATCTGGGAGCCCGAGGAGATCTTCTGGGGCCCCGAGGACACCTGGCTCGGCGACGAGCGGTACGCCGGCGACCGCGAGCTCTCCGGCCCGCTCGGTGCGGTCCAGATGGGCCTGATCTACGTCAACCCCGAGGGACCCAACGGTAAGCCCGACCCGCTCGGCTCGGCACGCGACATCCGCGAGACGTTCCGCCGGATGGCGATGAACGACGAAGAGACCGTCGCGCTGATCGCCGGCGGCCACTCGTTCGGCAAGACCCACGGCGCGGGCGACGCCGACCTGGTCGGGCCCGAGCCGGAGGCCTGCCCGATCGACCACCAGGGCCTGGGCTGGCGCAGCACCTACGGCACCGGCAAGGGTCCCGACACGATCACCAGTGGCCTCGAGGTCACCTGGAGCAACACGCCGACCCAGTGGAGCAACAGCTTCTTCGAGAACCTCTTCGGCCACGAGTGGGAGCTCATGGAGAGCCCCGCCGGCGCCAAGCAGTGGATCGCCAAGGAGCCCGACGAGACCGTCCCGGACGCCTTCGACCCGGACAAGAAGCACCGGCCCACCATGCTGACCAGCGACATCGCCCTGCGCGTGGACCCGGCGTACGAGCGGATCTCCCGGCGCTTCCTGGAGAACCCCGACGAGTTCGCCCGGGCGTTCGCCAAGGCCTGGTACAAGCTGCTGCACCGCGACATGGGCCCGCTCTCGCGCTACCGCGGCCCGTGGGTGCCGGAGCCCCAGCTGTGGCAGGACCCCGTCCCGGCCGTCGACCACGAGCTGGTCGGCGCCGACGACGTGGCCGCGCTGAAGGCGAAGCTCCTCGACTCGGGCCTGAGCGTCTCGCAGCTGGCCGCGACCGCGTGGGCCTCCGCGTCCACGTTCCGCGGCACCGACAAGCGGGGCGGCGCCAACGGCGCCCGCATCCGCCTCGAGCCGCAGCGCAACTGGGAGGTCAACGAGCCGGCCGAGCTGGCGAAGGCCCTCGAGGTGCTCGAGCGGGTCCGCGACGAGTTCAACTCCGCGCAGACCGGCGGGGTCCGGATCTCGCTGGCCGACCTGATCGTCCTCGGCGGCAACGCCGCGGTGGAGCAGGCGGCGCGCGAGGCCGGCCAGGAGGTCGAGGTGCCGTTCCACCCCGGCCGCACCGACGCCACCCAGGAGCAGACCGACACCGAGGCGTTCGAGGTGCTCGAGCCGCAGGCCGACGGGTTCCGCAACTACGTGCGGTCCGGCACCAAGCTCTCGCCCGAGACGCTGCTGCTCGACCGTGCCTACCTGCTGAACCTCACCGCGCCCGAGCTGACCGTCCTGATGGGCGGCATGCGCGCGCTGGGCACCAACGTCGGCGGGTCGGCGCACGGAGCCTTCACCGACCGTCCCGGCGTCCTCACCAACGACTTCTTCGTCAACCTGCTCGCGCCCGGCGCGGAGTGGAAGGCGTCGGAGTCGACGGAGGACGTCTTCGAGATCCGCGACGTCGCCTCGGGCGAGACGAAGTGGACCGCCACCGCGGTCGACCTCGTCTTCGGTGCGAACTCCCAGCTGCGCGGGATCTCGGAGGTCTACGCCGCCGCCGACGCGCAGGAGAAGTTCGTGCGTGACTTCGTCGCCGCGTGGGTCAAGGTCATGGAGCTCGACCGCTTCGACCTGCGTTGAGCGGGGGCCGGCCGGTGGTTGAGGAAGGCGCCCTGGCGCCTGTCTCGAAACCCCCGGCCGGCCCCGCGCTCGTGGTCGTCACCGGCGCCAACGGCCTGGTCGGCTCCCGCATCTGCGCGGAGCTGGCCGGCCGTGGCGTGGCCGTGCGTGCCGTCGTACGACGTGCCGGCAGCGCGCCGGCGCTCCCGGGTGTCGAGGAGTGGGTCGGGGACTTCCCCGACCCCGGATTCGCGCGCTCGGTGGTCGAGGGCGCCACGGCCGTGGTGACGACCGTGCACCCGATGGGCAGCGACCGCGCCACCCAGCACCGGATCGGCGTCGTGGGGACGCCGGTCCTGGCGCGGGCCGCGGCCGCGGCCGGCGTCGATCGCCTGGTGCACCTCTCGACCGCCGCGGTCTACGACCGCTCGCCGGAGTCCGGCGACGTGGACGAGGGCTCGCCGCTGGTGGGCGACGACGCCGGGACCTACCCGGTGACCAAGCGCGACACGGACGCCGCCCTGGCCGGGGTCGACGGCCTCACCCGCGTGCTGCTGCGCCCGCCCGCGATCCTCGGCGCGGGCGAGAGCTCGGTGTGGAACTCGTTGCGCCCGGCCGCGATCCGCGACGACGAGGGCGCCCGGCACGCCGTACCGACGGGGACCTTCGCGTGGGTGCACGTCGACGACCTCGCCCGTCTCGCGGCCGATCTCGCCGCGGGGGTGGTGCCGGACTCGGACGACCCGGCCACCGGGCCGGTGGCTGGTGCCTGCACCGCCCTCAACGTCGCCGCCGAGCCGGCCACCCAGCGCGACTACTACGCGACCGTCACCCGGGCGGTCGGCGTCGAGCCGGTGTGGGACGACGCTCCCGCGTGGACCGGCCGGATCCTCGCCGGTCGCGCCCACGACTGGGGCTGGAATCCGGAGGTCGACCTCGCCGCGGCGCTCGCGGAGCTCGACACCGCCCTGCGCGGCTGACCTCACGCGCGGGTGGTTGACTCGTCTCGACGGAAAGGCAATCCCATGCACATCGGAGTCGACAGCTTCGTCTCGACCGTGACCGATCCCAGCACCGGCGAGGTCGTCGGGGCCGTGGAACGGATCGAGCACCTGCTGGAGGAGATCGCGCTCGCCGACCGGGTCGGTCTCTACTCCTTCGGGATCGGTGAGCACCACCGCAGCGAGTACTACGACTCCGCACCCGCGATCCTGCTCGCGGCCGCGGCCGCGCGCACCGAGCGGATCCGGCTCGGCAGCGCGGTTGC
>JAOPXF010000091.1 GCA_025965295.1 Nocardioides sp. | reverse complement strand
GGCCGCGTCGCGATCCTCGGCAGGACCGGGCGCAACATCGCGGCCGGCATGTCCGGCGGCGTGGCCTGGGTCCTCGACCTCCAGGAGGGCCGCGTCAACCGCGAGCTCGTCGAGCTGGGCCCGGTGTCGGGCGAGGCCGCCGAGGAGCTCGAGCGGATGGTGCGTGCCCACTTCGAGGAGACCGGGTCCACGGTCGCCGAGGAGCTGCTCGCCGACTGGGAGACCTCGCTCACCCGCTTCACCGAGATCATGCCCACCGACTACCGCAAGTCGCTCGAGGCCAAGGCCAAGGCGGAGGCCGACGGCCTCGACGAGAGCGAGACCGCGAACGCGATGATGGAGGCGCTCCATGGCTGACCCTCGTGGCTTCCTCAAGACGGGCCGGGAGGTCGCCGGGCGGCGCCCGGTCGAGGAACGAGTCCAGGACTGGAACGAGGTCTACCCCGGCAGCGCCGGGCGGGCCCTGCTCCCGATCATCACCGAGCAGGCGGGCCGCTGCATGGACTGCGGCATCCCGTTCTGCCACCAGGGTTGCCCGCTCGGGAACATCATCCCGGAGTGGAACGACCTGGTCTGGCGCGATGACTGGGAGGGCGCCATCGAGCGCCTGCACGCGACCAACAACTTCCCGGAGTTCACCGGCCGGCTCTGCCCTGCCCCGTGCGAGACCGCCTGCGTCCTTGGCATCAACCAGGACCCCGTGACGATCAAGAACGTCGAGGTCTCGATCATCGACAAGGCCTGGGAGTCCGGCTTCGTCCGGCCCCAGCCGCCGGAGTGGCTGTCCGGTCGCACGGTGGCCGTGGTGGGGTCCGGTCCCGCCGGCCTGGCGGCCGCCCAGCAGCTCACCCGGGCCGGCCACACGGTCGCGGTCTACGAGCGTGCCGACAAGATCGGCGGGCTGCTGCGCTACGGCATCCCCGAGTTCAAGATGGAGAAGAAGCACCTCGACAAGCGCCTCGAGCAGATGCGGAGGGAGGGGACGGTCTTCCGGGCCGGTGTCGACGTCGGCGAGGAGCTGACCGCCGAGCGGCTGCGCGACCGCTACGACGCGGTGGTGCTGGCCATGGGCGCCACCCAGGCGCGCGACCTGCCCGTCGCCGGGCGTGAGCTCGGCGGGATCCACCAGGCCATGGAGTTCCTTCCCCAGGCCAACCGGGTCGCGCTCGGCGAGCCGCTGCCGGAAGGCAGCGGGGAGCAGATCACCGCGACCGGCAAGCACGTCGTCATCATCGGCGGCGGCGACACCGGTGCCGACTGCCTCGGCACGTCGACCCGCCAGGGTGCGGCGTCGATCACGCAGCTCGAGATCATGCCCGAGCCGCCGGTCGAGCGGCCCGCGGGCCAGCCGTGGCCGACCTACCCCATGACCTTCCGGGTCTCCTCGGCCCACGAGGAGGCCGGTGAGCGGGTCTACGCCGTCTCGACCCAGGAGTTCCTGGGCGACGACGACGGCAACGTCCGCGCGCTGCGGCTGGTGGACGTCGTCTTCGAGGGCGGCAAGCTCAAGGAGATCGAGGGCACCGAGCGCGAGATCCCGGCGGAGCTGGTGCTCTTCGCGATGGGCTTCACCGGCCCCGAACAGCATGGGTTTTCTGGGCCAGGCCTCATCGAGCCGCTCGGTGTCGACCTCGACGCGCGCGGCACCGTCGCGCGCGACTCGTCGTACATGTCCTCGGTGCCGGGCGTCTTCGTGGCGGGCGACGCGGGCCGCGGTCAGTCGCTGATCGTCTGGGCGATCGCCGAGGGCCGCGCGGCGGCCGCCGCGGTGGACACCTTCCTGACCGGGTCCACCACGCTGCCCGCGCCCATCCCGCCGACCGAGCGCCCGCTCGTCGTCTGACGCCGACCCGCCCGAAACTTTCGGGCGGGTCAGCGTGCGCCCCGTTGTTGGATCGTTCAAATGCCCGGTAGGGTGGAGTGTGCGCAAAGCGAAGATCGTCTGCACCCTGGGCCCCGCGACCGCGTCCCCGCGACGCATCCGCGAACTCGTCTACGCCGGCATGGACGTCGCCCGGCTCAACATGAGCCACGGGACCCACGCCGACCACGCGGAGGCCTACCGGTTGGTCCGCGAGGCATCGGACGCCAGCGGCCACGGGGTCGGCATCTTCGCCGACCTGCAGGGCCCGAAGATCCGCCTCGGCAGGTTCGCCTACGGCCCGGTCACGATCCGCCGCGGCCAGGAGTGGACGATCACGACCCGCGAGGTGCCGGGCGACGACAAGGTGGCCTCCACGACGTACGAGGGCCTGCCCGGAGACGTGCACCCGGGCGACCCGATCCTCATCGACGACGGCAAGGTCCGGCTGCGGGTCATCGAGGTCGACGGGCCGGACGTCCGCACCGAGGTCCTCGTCGGCGGCGTGGTGAGCAACCACAAGGGCATCAACCTCCCCGGGGTCGCGGTGTCGGTCCCCGCGTTGTCGGAGAAGGACATCGAGGACCTGCGCTTCGCGCTGAGCCTCTCCGTCGACTTCATCGCCCTGAGCTTCGTCCGGGACGCCAAGGACGCCGAGGACGTGCGCCGGATCATGCGTGAGGAGGGCAAGATGCTGCCCGTCATCGCGAAGATCGAGAAGCCCCAGGCCATCGAGAACCTCGACGAGGTGATCGCGGCGTTCGACGGCTTCATGGTCGCGCGCGGTGACCTGGCCGTCGAGTGCCCCCTCGAGGACGTGCCGTTCCTGCAGAAGCGGATCGTCGAGAGGGCCCGCCTCAACGCCAAGCCCGTCATCGTCGCCACCCAGATGCTCGAGTCGATGATCTCGAGCCCGGCGCCGACTCGCGCCGAGGCCTCGGACGTGGCGAACGCCGTCCTCGACGGTGCCGACGCGGTGATGCTCTCCGGCGAGACCAGTGTGGGGGAGTACCCCGTCCACACCGTCGAGACGATGGCCCGCATCATCACCGCCACCGAGACTCACGCGCTCGAGTCCACCGGCCCCGGCGTCTTCGCCTCGATCGCCTGGGACCCGCACACCCGCTCCGGCGTCATCGCGAAGGCAGCAGAGGAGGTGGCCGAGCGGGTCGGGGCGAAGTACGTCGTCGCGTTCACGCAGAGCGGCGACTCCGCGCGCCGGATGTCCCGACTGCGGGGCCCGATCCCCATCCTGGCCTTCACCCCCGAGGCCTCCGTGCGCTCCCAGCTCGCGCTGTCGTGGGGTGTCGAGACCTTCAAGACGCAGATGGTCGAGCACACCGACGAGATGGTGCGCCAGGTCGACGAGCAGCTCCTGCAGATCGGCCGCGTCCAGGAGGGGGACCTCGTGGTGATCATCGCGGGCGCCCCGCCGGGCATCCCCGGCTCGACCAACGCGCTGCGCATCCACCGGATGGGTGACGCCATCAAGGGCGTCGCGCCGGCATACCGCCGGTCCTGAGGCTCAATCGAGCCAGGACTTCGTCGACGCGACGTCGTGGATCGTGCACGGCTCACCGTGCGGCTTGACCAGGACCGGCTGCGGATAGGTCCGAGTGTCGGTGCCATCGGAGGTCGTCGTGTCGAGCCGGACGCCGGTCAGGTGTCCGGGCTCGCCGGTGTCGGTCAGCCGCAGCACCACCAGCACCGCGGTCTGTCCGTCGGCAGGGGTGAGGTGTCGACCCTCCAGCGGTTGGCGCGCGTCCCAGTCGGCCAGGGAGTCGGCGATGCCCGCGTTCTTCATCGGCGGGGGCACGCCCAGCAGCATACGAGGCGCTGTCGTGGGCCGTCGTGGACGGAACCGGGTGCCCCGGGTGGTGTCCTGGCTCAACACATAGGCAAGGGATGTCTCAAGACATCGGCAACTCGGTCGTGGGTCTGATGCTCAGGGGTGTCGAGAGCCAGACTGATCATCACTGCCGTCGCCCTCGAGGGCATCACCCAGGTCGAGGCCGCCACCAGGTACGGCGTGAGTCAGGCCTGGGTTAGTCGTCTGATGGCCCGCTATCGGGCCGAGGGTGATGCCGCGTTCGAGCCCCGCTCCAGGCGTCCACGCACCTCGCCGCGGGCCACCTCGGCCGCGCACATCGAGCTGGTGCTGCGGCTACGCAAGCAACTGGCCGAATCCGGTTTGGACGCCGGGGCGGACACCATCGCCTGGCACCTCGACCACCGCAGGTGGCGTTGTCACGGGCCACGATCAACCGGATCCTGGCCCGTGCCGGCGCGGTGAGCCCGGACCCGCGAAAGCGACCCAGGTCCTCCTACATCCGCTTCGAAGCAGACCAACCAAACCAGACCTGGCCGTCCGACTTCACCCACTACCGGCTCGCGAGTGGCGCCGACACCGAGGTCATCACCTGGCTCGACGACCACTCCCGCTACGCGCTCCATATCTCGGCCCACGTGCGGATCACCGGGCCCATCGTGCTGGCCACGTTCGGTCAAACCGCAGCCCAGCATGACTATCCCGCCTCACCACTGACCGACAACGGCATGGTCTACACGACGCGGTTCGCCGGCGGACGCGGCGGCAGAACCAGCCTCGAGCACGAGCTACGCCGCCTCGACATCGTGCAGAAGAACTCCCGCCCGAACCACCCGACCACCTGCGGCAAGGTCGAGAGGTTCCAGCAGACCATGAAGAAGTGGCTCCGCGCCCGACCCACCCAACCGGCCACGATCACCGACCTACAAGCCCTGCTCGACACCTTCGCAACCGAGTACAACCACCATCGCCCGCACCGCTCCCTGCCACACCGATCGACCCCCGA
>JAOPXF010000046.1 GCA_025965295.1 Nocardioides sp. | reverse complement strand
CTGCTGGTGGAGCCCGGTGATCCCGACGCCCTCGCCGCCGCGCTGCGACGCTGGCTCGACGACGGCGACCTCCGGCAGCGGCTCCGCGCGGCGGCCCGCACCCGTCGTACGACGCTCACCGGCTGGCCGGAGACCGCACGGCGGGTCTCCCGGGTGCTGACGGAGGTGGCGGCATGAGCGCCTCGTGGTGGCGCCGGGCCCGCTGGCTGGGGGGAGTCGCGATCCTCGCCGTGCTGGTCCGGCGGCTGGGCACCGGCCCCTTCGTCGACGGCGTCCGCCTGGTCGACGCCCGGTCGCTCGCCGCGGCCGCCGCGCTCGGGGTCGTGACCACCGTCTGCTCTGCCTGGCGGTGGCGGCTGGTCGCCGAGGCCCTGGGTGCCGGCACGCCGCTGCCCGGGGCGGTCGCGGCGTACTACCGCTCGCAGTTCCTCAACAGCACCCTCCCGGGGGGCGTCCTCGGCGACGTGCACCGCGGGGTCCGGCACGGACGCGACACCGGGGACCTGGGCACGGGACTGCGGGCCGTGGTGTGGGAGCGGGCCGCCGGCCAGGTCGTGCTGCTCGGGCTCACCGGGATCCTGCTCCTGCTCCTGCCGTCGCCGGTCCGGCTTGCGGTTCCGGCGGTGGAGCTGGCGGTCCTGGCGGTGGCGGTGGTCCTCGTGCGGGCGCGGACGCCGCGCGCCCTGCTCTCCCGCCGGGTGCTGCCCGGGGTGCTCGGCGCCTCGGTGGTCGTCGTCGCCGGTCACACGCTCACGTTCCTGGTCGCCGCCCGGGCCGCTGGCTCGACCGCGTCGATCGCGCACCTCCTGCCGCTCGCCCTCGTCGTGCTCGTCGCCATGGGCCTGCCGGTGAACGTCGCCGGCTGGGGGCCGCGGGAGGGCGTGGCCGCGTGGGCGTTCGCGGCCGCCGGGCTCGGAGCCGCCACCGGCGTCGCCACCGCTGTCGTGTACGGCGTGATCGGGCTGGTCGCCACGCTCCCGGGTGCCGTCGTGCTGCTGGCCGACCGGGTGCCCCGTGGGCGACCGGTCCCCGTCGGCCGGCTGGTGGGGGTGCGGCGTGGCTGACCGGCCCTACACCCTGCTGAGCTGCGGCATCTCGCTCGACGGCTACCTCGACGCGGCGAGCGGGCCGCGGCTGATGCTGTCCAACCGCGCGGACTTCGACCGGGTCGACGACGTCCGGTCGGGGTGCGACGCGATCCTGGTGGGCGCGGCGACCGTGCGCCAGGACAACCCGCGGCTGCTGGTCCGGTCGGAGGCCAGGCGGCGCGCCCGGGTCGCCCGCGGGCTGCCGCCGTCGCCCGCCAAGGTGACCGTGACCGGCCGGGCCCAGCTCGACGCCCGCGGCTGCTTCTTCACCGCGGGGGAGGCCGACAAGCTGGTCTACTGCCCGACCCCCGCCGTGCCGGAGGCCCGCGACCGGCTCGGGGACGTGGCGACGGTCGTCGACGGCGGGCGGACCGTGGACATGGCGACGCTGAGCGAGGACCTGCACGCGCGCGGCGTACGTCGACTCATGGTCGAGGGCGGCGGCATCGTGCTGACCCAGTTCCTCACCGGGAATCTCGCCGACGAGCTCCATCTGGTCGTCGCGCCGTTCTTCGTGGGCGACTCGCGGGCCCGGCGCTTCGTCGGCGACGGACGGTTCCCGTGGCACCCGGGGCAACGGGCGACGCTTGTCGAGACCCGGGCGATCGGTGACGTGGTGCTGCTGCGCTACGCACTGTCGGAGCGGTTCGGGTCCGCGGACGCAGCCCGGACGCGATGACCAGCGCACCGAGGGCCGCGAGCAGTGCCGGTGCCAGCAGTGCCGCGCGGTAGTCGTCGAGGGACGCCACGTCGTCACCGGCCAGCAGCACGCTGGTGACGACGGCGAGCCCGAGCGCCGCGCCGAACTGGAACGAGGTGTTGAGCAGGCCGCCGGCCACACCCTGCTCGGACTCCGTCACGCCGTCGGTGGCCGCGATCGTGAGCGGACCGTAGGCGAGGGCGAAGGCGACGCCGACCAGGGTCAGCGCCGGCAGCATGTCGAGGTAGCCCCACCCGTCGTCGAGCCGCAGGAACAGCGCGTAGGCGACCGCGGCGCACACCGAGCCCGCCAGGACCACCCGCATCGTGCCGAACCGGCGCACCAGGCCCGGCGTGAGCACCGGGGCGAGCACCAGGTCGAGCCCCATGACCAGGAAGGCCAGCCCGGTCCGCACCGGGGTCCAGCCGCGCAGCTCCTGGAGGTAGAGGCTGACCACGAACTGGAAGCCGAAGAAGGCCGCCGCGAACAGCACGGCCGCGAGGTCGGCGCGCACCAGGGTGCCGTTGCGGAGCAGGCCCAGCCGCAGCAACGGGGCGCCCACCCGACGCTCCACGAGGACGAACCCGGCCAGCAGGACGACCGCCACCCCGATCGCCACCAGGCCCTGCGTGCGCCGGTCCCCGGGCTCCCCGACGTGCACCAGGCCGTAGACGAGCGCGACCATCCCCGCCGTGACTCCGACGGCACCGGGCAGGTCGAACTCCCGGGCGGGCCGGTGCCCGGGTGTCCGGTCGTCGCGGCGGATGACGGCGACGCCCAGCGCGAGGACCACGCTGCCGAGGAGGACGGGGGCGAAGAACACCCAGCGCCAGCCGATCTCGGTGAGCAGGCCGCCGGCCACCAGGCCGATCGTGAAGCCGGCGGCCCCGGTTGCGCCGTAGGCGACGAGTGCCCGGTTGCGCGCGGCGCCCTCCTCGAAGCTGGTGGTGATGATGCTGAGCCCGGCCGGGGTCATGAAGGCCGCCGCGACGCCGGTGACGAAGCGGGCCACGACGACCACCCAGCCCTCGCCGGCGAGGCCGCCGACCCCGGAGAACAGCAGGAACACCACCAGTCCGGCGAGGAAGACGCGGCGCCGGCCGAGCAGGTCGGCGCACCGGCCGCCCAGCAGCATGAAGCCGCCGTAGCCGAGCACGTAGGCGCTGATCACCCACTGCGCGGTGCTCGTGCCGAGGTCGAGCTCGGCACGGATCGACGGCACCGCGACGTTGAGCATCGCGACGTCGATGCCCTCGAGGAAGATGGCGCCGCACAGGACCAGGAGCAGTGCCCGGGTCCGGGCACCGGCCGGTGGGGGTGTCACGGGTCAGGCGAACCGGTGGTCGATGAACTCGCGCAGCAGCACGATGATCTCGTCGCGGCTCAGGTCCGATCTCCGCTCGAGGACGGTGACCAGGAAGTTCATCGGGCTGACCGCCGCACCGAGCAGGGGGTTGAGGTCGAGGTCGAGGGTGCGGGTGTCGGGGTCGTAGGCGGCGGTGACGGCGCCGACCTCGGTGATCCGGCGGAAGGCGAGGCTCATGGCCCGGCCCATCTCCTCGGCCCGCTCGGGGAGCTCCTCCTCGTTGACGACCGAGACCATGTCGACCAGCACGTGCGCGGCCTGCCGGGCCGCGTGGTCGTAGCGCGCGTGGTCGTTCATGCGTCGACTCTAGGACCAGGGCAGCGGGAAAAGCAGGTGTTTCGGACCGGGTCGGCCACTACCTTCCGGGCATGGACCAACGCTGGCAGGACGCCGACTGGCTCGCCGGAGCGCACGCCTGGATCGACGACGAGACCGCGCGCCTCGGGCTGCGCCGCACCGGCGACATCGAGCAGCCGCACGTCTACCCCTGGTCCACCGTCCTGCGCGTCCCCACCGGGCAGGGGACCGTCTGGTTCAAGGCCAACGCCGATGCGCTGCGCCACGAGGCCGCGCTCGTCGGGCTGCTGTCCACACGTCGCCCCGACCTGGTTCCCCGGCTCCTCGCCACCGACGCCGAGCGCGGTGGGATGCTGATGGCCGATGCGGGGGAGCAGCTGCGCGCCCTGCTGCCGGTCGAGCGCGACCTGGACCGCTGGCTCGACGTACTGAGGCTGAGTGCGGAGCTGCAGCTCGAGCTGGAGGGCGACGTCGACGCACTGCTCGCTCTCGGCGTGCCGGACCTGCGGCTGGCCACGCTGCCCGACAGGTACGACCGGCTCGTCCGCGAGCTCGACGTGGAGCGGCGCTTCCGGGACGCGACCCTCCACGTCGCCGACCTGTGCCGGCAGCTCGCGGCCTTCGGCATCGCCGAGACGATCCAGCACGACGACCTGCACGACGGCCAGGTCTTCGTGAAGGACGGCCGGCACCTGCTGCTGGACTGGGGAGACGCCTGCGTGTCGCACCCGTTCTTCACGCTCTCGGTGACGCTCGAGGGCGTGCTGGCGTGGGGCCTCGACGACGTCGAGGACTCCGTCGACACGGCCCCGTTCCGCGACGCGTACCTGGCGCCGTACGCCGAGAGGTACGACGTCGACCTGGTCGCCGCGGCGGGGCTCGCCGTGCGTCTCGGCTGGGCCTGCCGCGCCGTCAACGGGCACGTGCCGGGGGAGGACAAGGCGACCGTCACCCGGCTGCAGATGTTCCTCGACGGTCGTCCGGCGGGCTGACGCCGATCGGGCCAAGTCAGGCGGCGGTGAGGCCCGCGGCGGTGCCGGTGCCGGCGAGGGCCGCGCGGACGGCCTCCTCGCCGAGCTCGAAGAGCCGGGCGGTGTGGCCGAAGTCGAAGACCCCGCCGCAGTCGTAGTCCTCGTCGAGCTTGCAGCGGAGCACCTCGACGCCGGCGGGGAACTCGGCGTCGGCCCGGTTGCGGACCGCGGCCACCAGCGAGGCGATGAGCACGTCGAGGGGGCTGCGCAGGGCGCGGTGGCTCTGCGGGGTCCGGGTCACGTCGAGCACGACCACCCGGTCGCCGGGGCGGACGAGCTCGAGCGCGCCCGACAGCGGGACGTTCTCGGAGATGCCGGCGTCGACGTGCGTCGAGGGGCCGGACGGGCCGTGCAGCACCACCGGCGGGAAGAGCCCGGGCAGGGCGGCCGAGGCGGCGAGCAGGTCGGGGATGTAGCCATGGTCGTGGTGGACCGCGCGGCCGGTCGCGATGTCGGTGGTGGCGACCCGCACCGGGACCGGGAGGTTCTCGAGGTGCCAGGTAGGGACCCACGCGTGCACCAGGCGGCGGAACCGGTCGGCGGAGAAGAGGTAGGGGCGGCGCCGCGCCACGTTGGCGACGGCGCCGCGGCGGTGACCGCACAGCGACTCCGCACGCATCTCGAGCCAGCGCCCGGCCAGGGCCTCGACCCCCTCCGCGCCCGGGTGGGCGGCGACGAAGCAGGCGTTCACGGCGCCGACGGAGGCGCCGACGAGCACGTCGGGCGTGATCCCCGCGGCGTGCAGGGCACGGAGCATCCCGACCTGACCGGCGCCGCGTGAGCCGCCGCCGGAGAGGACGAAGATCGTGCGTCCCGTTGCCATGGCTGCTTCCTACCCAGGTTTCGGCCGGGTGAATCGTGCGCGGGACCCGTCTAGTCCACTCCGTTGCGGCGCCCGCTGGCGTACCGGCGTACGTTCGGGACGCCCCTTACGACACCTGAGAGCGAGCACCGATGAACCAGCCGCCCACCGTCACCCTCCTCGGCACCGGAGCGATGGGGGCGGGCATGGCCCGGGCCATGGCCGCCGCCGGCCTGGGTGTGACCGTCTGGAACCGCACCGCCGAGCGCGCCGCACCGCTGAACGACGTCGCATCGGTGGCGTCCTCGGTGGCCGATGCGGTGTCCGGTGCAGATGTGGTCCTCACGATGCTCTTCGACGCGGACAGCGTCGCGGCCACCATGGCGCAGGCCCGGGGCCACCTCGGCCCGGACACCGTCTGGGTCCAGCAGAGCACCGTCGGCGTGGAGGGTGCCGCGCGGCTGGCGGACCTCGCCGCCGAGCTGGGTGTCTCGTACGTCGACGCGCCCGTGCTCGGCACCCGGAAGCCGGCGGAGGACGGCACCCTGGTCGTGCTCGCCTCGGGACCCGAGGAGCTGCGCGAGCGCGTCCAGCCGGTCTTCGACGCGATCGGCAGCCGGACGCTCTGGGTGGGCGGGGCCGGCGCGGGGTCGCGGCTGAAGCTGGCCGCGAACGCCTGGGTGTTCACGGTCGTCGAGGGTGTCGCGGAGTCGCTGGCCCTGGCCCGTGACCTGGGCGTCGACCCGCGGCTCTTCCTCGACGCCGTGCGCGGTGGCGCCATGGACTCGCCGTACGTCCAGCTCAAGGGCGCGGCGATGCTCGACGGCGACCTGGCACCCGCCTTCGCGCTCAACGGCGCGCTCAAGGACGCCGACCTGATCCTCGCCGCCGCCCGGGACGCGGGGGCAGACCTGGCCGTCCTGCCGGGCGTGCGCGAGCACTTCGCGCGGGCGGTCGAGCAGGGGCTCGGCGACCTCGACATGGCCGCGACGTACTCGGCCCACTGAGCGCCGGTCCGGGTCGCCCGGCAGGCCGACCTTCAGGCCGGGTCGGGACGGCGCGGGACCCGTTGGCCGGTCACTGGCCCAGCATGACGCCCACGCGCTCGCGCTGGAAGCCCGGGAAGACCGTCGCCGTGGACGCGCCGAAGCGCGAGGCGACGACCTCGGACAGCACGCTGCGGTAGTCGGTGGTGACCATCAGGTCGGAGTCGAGGTCCTCGCTGAGCCCGGGCCAGGTGCCGTAGTAGGTGCCGCCCTTGACCCCGGCTCCGGCCAGGAACATCACGTTGCCGTAGCCGTGGTCGAGGCCGTAGTTGGCGTTCTCGACGACGCGCCGCCCGAACTCGCTCAGCGCCACCAGCGTCACCTTGTCCCCGAGCGCGCCCAGGTCGGTGTAGAACGCGGCGACCGCCGAGGCGAAGTCCTTGGCGTTGCGGTTCATGCGGCCCCACTCCACGGTGCCGAGGTCGGAGTGCATGTCCCAGTCGCCCTGGTCGACGGTGATGACCTCGACGCCGACGTCACCGCGGACGACGCGGGCCACCGAGGCCATCGCCCGGCCCAGGTCGCTGTCGGGGTACGCCGCACCGTGGGCGGGGGTCTCGCTGGTCTCCTTGACCGGGCCGAAGTTGTCGACGGCCGCGAACGTGGCCCGCATCGCGCGGCCCAGGGTCGTGGTGTTCCGGCCCCACATCGCCTCGAGCGACCGGCGCCGGCCGCCGTCGTGGTCCCACTCGTCCTCGGCGGCGATCTGGACCTCGTCGATGTCCCCGGCCGACATCACGTCCTGAGGGCCGTAGAGGGACGCCGGCAGGATGCTCTCGCTCATGTTGAAGCCCTGCAGCGGCGAGCGGTCGTCGTCGGTGCCGATCAGGCGGTTCAGCCAGCCCACCCGCTCGGTGGAGCCCGGGTTGGCGTCCTCGACCTCCTCCATCGCCGCGAAGTGCGAGCGGTTGGGCGCCGGCAGCCCGGTGGCGTGGACGGCCGCGACCTTGCCCGCCGTCCACATCGGCACCAGCGGCGCGAGCTGGGGGTGCAGGCCGAACTGGCCGTCCTTGGCCAGGAGGCGGTCGGACGGGATCGCGATGCGGGGCCGGGCCTCGTAGTAGGCCGGGTCGGCGTGGGGCACCACCAGCGAGAGCCCGTCGGCCGCGCCGCGCAGCGACACCACCACCAGGACCGACGCGGCCGGGCGGGGTGCCGCCGCCGAGGCGGTCACCACGGCCGAGCCGAGCACGGTGGAGGTGCCAGCAAGCGCGAGCGCGCCCGTGAGCAGCCCGCGGCGCGACACCGCGGCGTACTCGGCGCAACAGGCTCGGGGCGTGGGGGTCATCGGGGTCATCTCTCTCACCTGGTCAGGAACGCGGGGGAGTCGAGGAAGGTGGTGAGCAGGCGGGGCATCTCCCACCTGACCAGGCCGTGGTCCTTGGTGATCCGCTCGTCGGGCTCGAGGCCCACGGCCTCGCAGCAGGCCCGCAGCAGCTGGGGCGTCGAGCGCCGGTGCAGGATCCGCTGGGAGAGCGCGTCGACGAGCACGTCGAAGCGCATCGGGTAGGACGGCACCCACGACTTCCGCGAGCGGTAGGTGATCTGCTCGGTCGGCCACCAGCCGCCGCTCATGCCGTAGTGGATGCCCATCGAGGCGAGCAGGCGGGCGGGCGACGACCACGACTCGTTGTCGATCGGCTGCCCGTCCGGACGCGGCCAGGCGAACGGCATGGTGCCGATGCTGCTGGCCTGCCACAGCATCTGGTTGGCCGCGGACCGGTCGGCGGTCGGCTTCGCGAGTCGCACGTCGAGCGCGCGGTACGTCGCGACCAGGTCCTCGCCCGGGTCGCGGACCTTGGCGCCCACGGAGTCGGCGAACGAGGGCGAGGCGACCAGGGCCTCCAGCACCGGCACGATCGCGGTGTCGTGGTCGAGGTAGACCTGGGCGAGCCTGTCGACCAGCGACTGCGGCGGGTCGTCGCGCACGAACTTGGTGGCGAGCTTGCGCGCGATGCGCTGCGCCGTGGCGGGGTGGTGGGCCAGGTAGGTGAGGTAGCGGCGGGTGAGGTCGCGGCCGTCCGCGGCGTCGTTGGGGTCGGAGAAGCCCATCACCCGGACCGGCCCGCGCCAGTGCACGTTGGCCTTGTACGACGGCGCCCACGTGTTCCACATGTCGACGGTCCAGCCGGTGAGGATCCGCGCGCTGCTCTTGACGTCGTCCTCGTCGTACTGGCCGCGTCCGACGGTGTGCAGCTCGAGCAGCTCGCGGCCGAGGTTCTCGTTGGGGTGCTTGGCGGTCGAGACCGCGTTGTCGAGGTAGATGAGCATCGCCGGGTGCGTGACGGCCGTGTGCAGGAGGTCGTCGAAACGCCCCAGGGCGCCCGCGCGGATCGCGTCGCCGTAGGCCTTGCGGTGCACGAAGTGCGCGTCGCCGACGGCCGGCACGTTGAGGTGGTTCTCCCAGAGCTCGGCGAGCACCTCGAGCAGCTGGCGCCGCGACCGCATCCGGCGCGCCAGCACCCACCGTTCGTAGTCGAGCATCACCTCCCAGCCGCCCTCGACGCCGTCGACCTGGCGCCGCCAGAGCTCGGCGGGCCCGCGGGACAACCCGCTCCACCAGGTGAGGAGCTCGTCGGTGGCGGAGTCGCCCACCCTGTCCGGCTCGAGCTGCCGCTCGAACCAGGCCCTGGCCCCGCCCTGGTTGCGGACCTGGGCGGCCAGCGCCGGCGTCACGCCGTACGAGAAGCGGCCGACGAGGTGCCGCGCCTGGGTCGGGAGCAGCGGCGCCCCGTGGTGGTGCGCGGGCGCGTACGACGCCGCGGCCGCGCGCCCGGGGACGGCGACGGTGGCCGTGGCGCCGGCGAGTCCGGCGACCGCGGCGCGGCCGATCACGGCACGGCGGGACTGGCTCCCGGCGGGCGTGGGGGTCATGCGCAGCCTCCAGAGAATGACGCGCTAGGGCCCACGAGAGTAAGCGCCGCCGGTCGGATCCGCCTAGCAAACACTCCCGAAACCCGCATCCGGGTCGTCGCCGGTAGAGTGCACGCACCACCTGCTCGCAAGCGTAAGGATCACAAGCCACCCCGATGGACGGCTCACAAAGTCGCCCGCTCTCCCCGAACCTCCTGGGAGAGCGCCGATGACCGCCTGGATCCTGCTCACCGCCGCGCTGCTGCTGATCGCAGCCTGCGGCATCTTCGTGGCAGCCGAGTTCGCCTTCGTCACCGTCGACCGCACCAAGGTCGAGCAGGCGGCGGCGGCGGGAGACTCCGGCGCGCTGGGCGTGCAGCAGGCCCTCCGCTCGTTGTCCACGCAGCTCTCCGGCGCGCAGGTCGGAATCACGGTGACCAACCTGGCCATCGGCTACCTCGCCGAGCCCGCGATCGCCGACCTCATCGACTCGCCTCTCGAGGCGCTCGGTGTCCCGGCGGGCGCCGTGAGCCCGGTCGCGGTGGCCGTGGGGCTGACCCTCGGCACGATCCTGACGATGATCTTCGGCGAGCTGGTCCCGAAGAACCTCGCCCTCGCGAGGCCGATGGAGACCGCCCGCGCCACGCAGCGCTTCCAGCGCGCCTTCACCGCGCTCATGCGGGTCCCGATCCGGCTGCTCAACGGCTCCGCCAACGCGTTCGTGCGCCGGCTCGGCATCGAGCCGCAGGAGGAGCTCCGCTCCGCGCGCAGCTCCACCGAGCTCGCCTCGCTGATCGCCCGCTCGGCCGACCAGGGGACCCTGGACGCCGACACGGCCGAGCTGATGGAGCGGTCCGTCGAGTTCGGCTCCCGCACCGCGGGGGAGATCATGACGCCCAGGGTCCGCACGGTGAGCCTCGAGACCGGCGACCGCGCCAGCCGGGTCATCGAGCTGGCCCGCGAGACCGGCCACTCCCGCTTCCCGGTGCTCGACGACGACGAGGTCGTCGTGGGCACCGTGCACGTCAAGCACGCGGTGGCGCTGCCGGTGCACGAGCGCCCGACGACCCGCGTCAAGCACCTGATGGCCAAGCCGATCGTGGTGCCCGACTCGCTGCGGCTCGACCCGCTCCTGGCCCTGCTCCGCAAGGACGGCTTCCAGATGGCGGTGGTCCTCGACGAGTACGGCGGCCAGGCCGGCATCGTCACGCTCGAGGACGTGATCGAGGAGATCGTCGGCGACATCGCCGACGAGCACGACCGCCTCGACGGCCGCGCCCGCGAGCTCCGCGACGGCGGCTGGTCCCTCTCCGGGCTGCTGCGGCCCGACGAGGTCGAGGACCTGACCGACATCGCGCTCCCCGAGAACGAGGACTACGACACGATCGGCGGCCTCGTGATGCGGGCGCTGGGCCGGGTCCCCGAGGTCGGCGACATCGCGGAG
>JAOPXF010000017.1 GCA_025965295.1 Nocardioides sp. | reverse complement strand
GGTCAGCACCTGGGTCGCGCTCGGGTCGCCGGCGACGCTGACGGGGACCGTCGGCGCGGGGTGCAGCACCGTGCCCGTCGGGCCGGCCTCCAGGAAGTCGCGGACCTGCGCCATCGTCCAGCGCTCGGTCGGGTCGAGGGTCATCGTCGCCTCGAGCAGCGGCCGGAGCCAGCCGGCGTTCGCGAACCGCGGCGGGTCCTCGTGGACGATCCGGTACAGCGCGCCCATCAGGTTGTCGCCCACCTCGTACGGCGGGTGGCCGGCCAGGGCGTGGTAGAGCGTGGCGCCGAGCGACCAGACGTCGCTGGCGTCGGTCGCGCTCTGCCCGGAGGCCACCTCGGGCGCGAGGTACGCCGGCGAGCCGGTCACGAGCCCGGTCTGGGTGAGCGAGGCGTCGGCCTCGGCCCGGGCGATGCCGAAGTCCGAGAGCTTCACCTGGCCACGGGGCGTCACCAGGATGTTCGACGGCTTGACGTCGCGGTGCACGATCCCGGCGGCGTGGGCGGCGGCCAGGGCGTCCGCGGCCTGGCCGATGAGCGGGGACGCCTCGTCGGGCGTCAGCGCGCCGTCGCGCTTGACCAGCTCCGACAGCGTCACGCCCTCGACGTACTCCATGACGAGCCACTGCTGCGCGTCCTCGAGGACGAGGTCGAAGACGGCCACGACGTGCGGGTGGTTGAGCCGGGCGGCGAGGCGCGCCTCGCGCTCGGCGCGCTCGAGGTCGGGGCTGGTGCCGCCCGGCATCAACCCGATGCGCTTCATGGCGACCTCGCGCCCGAGCACCTCGTCGCGGCCGAGCCAGACGGCGCCCATGCCGCCGCGACCGATCTCCCGGTCGAGCGTGTACCTGCCTGCGATCACTGTCGAAGTCCTCCCGATGCCGCCGTCCAGACTAAGGGTGCGGTCCCCGCCGCCGTTGCTGGGACCAAACCCTGGTGGGCGACCGGTGGGCCCATGCGGCAGGCTGGACCCCGACATCGCCCACCCGGAAGGCCCCAGCGTGCCCATCGACCCCACCCTCCTCGACGACCTCGAGTGGCGCGGCCTCGTCGCACACTCGACGGACCTCGACGCCCTGCGTGACGCGTTGAGCCAGGGGAGCGTGAAGTTCTACGTGGGATTCGACCCGACCGCCCCCAGCCTCCACATGGGCAACCTGGTGCAGATCCTGACCGCGCGGCGCCTGCAGGAGGCCGGCCACACGCCGTACGCCCTGGTCGGCGGCGCGACCGGCATGATCGGCGACCCGCGTGACTCGGGGGAGCGCACCCTCAACACGGTCGACACCGTCCAGGAGTGGGTGCAGCGGGTACGCCGCCAGATCGAGCCGTTCCTGAGCTTCGAGGGCGACAACGCCGCGACCATGGTCAACAACTACGACTGGACCGAGAACCTCTCGACCATCGACTTCCTCCGCGAGATCGGCAAGCACTTCCCGGTCAACCGGATGCTGGCGAGGGACGTCGTGAGGACCCGGCTCGAGGCGGGCATCAGCTACACGGAGTTCAGCTACATCCTGCTGCAGTCGATGGACTACCTCGAGCTGTTCCGCCAGCACGGCGTGACGCTCCAGTTCGGCGGCTCCGACCAGTGGGGCAACCTCACCGGGGGCGTCGAGCTGATCCGCCGCGCCGCCGGCGGCCACGTCCACGCGTTCGCGACGCCGCTGATCACCAAGGCCGACGGCACCAAGTACGGCAAGACCGAGGGCGGGGCCCTGTGGCTCGACCCGGAGATGATGTCGCCCTACGCCTTCTACCAGTTCTGGCTCAACGTCGAGGACGAGAAGGTGCCGGAGCTGCTGCGGATCTTCACGTTCCTCAGCCGGGAGGAGATCGAGGAGCTCGACGCGCAGACGGCCGAGAAGCCCTTCCTCCGGGCCGGCCAGAAGGCCCTGGCCGAGCACGTCACGTCGCTGGTGCACGGCGCCGAGGAGACCGAACGGATCAAGGCGGCCTCGGCCGCCCTCTTCGGCGGGGGCGACCTGACCGGCCTCAGCACCGAGACCCTGGGTGCCGCGCTCCGCGAAGCCGGGTCGGTCCGGGTCGAGGGGGAGCTGCCCAGCGTCGTCGACCTGCTCGTCGAGACCGGGCTGGCCAAGAGCAAGGGCGAGGCGCGACGCACGATCTCCGAGGGCGGCGCCTACCTCAACAACCAGCGGGTCGAGGATCCCGAGCAGACCCCGACGCCCGACGACCTGATCGGCGGCACCTGGTTGGTGCTGCGCCGCGGCAAGAAGAAGTTCGCGGGCGTCGAGGTCGGGTGACCCCTGGCGGACACCTGCTCGTAGCGCCGTGCGTGTCGCGACACTCCGGTCGGATCGCGCGTCGGCCGCGGCCTACCCCGCTCTGACCTGCGCAAACGTCGATGTGGCCCGGGTCACGTGGGCACGATTTGAACATCGCCCGCGTCTCCCCTAATGTTCTCCGAGTCGCCAGGGAGCGGCGGGCAGCAAGATCGCGAGATCGGGCGGCCGGCCCCGGGCAGACCACCTCCAACACACACCTTTCGGGTGGACGAGTGCGCGCCACGGCGGGCCTCCAAAAGCCGAGAGATTGTCGTGCGCCGGGGTGAGCGGAGAAGGAAAGCCCCGAATTGCGGAGCAGAATTCAAACCGCTAAGGTTTCACCTCGTAGCCCCAGCGCTCGGATCGAAAGATTCGAGGGTGGTGCGCGTCTGATTCTTGAGAACTCAACAGTGTGTCATAGTCGACGAATTAGTTTGTTATGCCCCGTCTTCCATGGCTGATGTGTCTGTGCCCTTTGGGGTGTGGGTGTGTTGGTGGTGGTTGATG
>JAOPXF010000503.1 GCA_025965295.1 Nocardioides sp. | reverse complement strand
GGTAGGACTTGACCTCGATCGAGCCGTCGATGATCCCGGCCTTCACCTCGTCCAGCTCGCCGGCGAGGGTCTCGGAGATCTCGCCCTCGAAGTTGTGGAACGGGGCGATGCCGACGCCGTCGTTCTCCAACGTGCCGACGTAGGCCTCGAAGTCGAAGTTGTCCTCGCCCGCAGCCATGATGGCTTCGTAGGTGGAGATCTTCATGTTCTTCAGGATCGACGTCAAGATGACGTCCTGGGTGTTCGGGTCGGTCTCGTAGACGTCGGCGTCGACACCGAGCATCACGATGTCCTTGCCGGAGACCTCGATCGCGGTGAGCGCGCCCTGGTAGATCGGGCCACCCACCGGAAGGAGGACGTCGGCGTCCTGGTCGATGAGCTGCTTGGCGGTGTTGGTGGCCTTCTCGTTGGCCTCGAAGCCACCGGTGAAGCTGCCGTTCTTGCCGTCCCAGCCGACGACCTTGACGTCCTTGCCGTTCTCCTGGTTGTAGTAGTCGACACCCTGCTTGTAGCCGTCCATGAAGATCGTGACGGTCGGGTAGGGCTGACCACCGTAGGTGCCCACGACGCCGGTCTTGGAGTAGTCGGCAGCGGCGTAGCCGGCGAGGAAGGCGGCCTGCGCGGTGTCGTACAGGAGCGGCTTGATGTTCGGCTCGTCGGCCTTGCCGTCGAAGGTCTGGCCGTCGTCGCCACCGTCGGCGGCGTCGTCGATGAGGACGAACTTGATGTCCGGGTTCGCGGCCGCAGCTTCCTTGGTCGCCGCCGCCAGGGCGAAGCCGACGGTCACGATGACGTCGCAGCCCTCGGAGACCAGGCTGTCGATGTTCGGCGCGTAGTCGTTCTCGCTGTTGGACTCGACCTTCTTGAAGTCGGTGCCGAGCTCGTCGGCCGCCTGCTGGACGCCCTCGTAGCTGAGCTGGTTGAACGACTTGTCGTCGAAGCCACCGGCGTCGGAGACGATGCACGGCAGGAAGTCCGAAGCCGTGCTGCCCGTGCCCTTCGACTCGTCCGGGGCGTCGCCACATGCCGTCAGGAACGTGGCCGACACGAGCACGGCCAGGCCGCCGGCTGCCGCCTTCCTCATCTTCTTCACTGTTGCCTCCAAAGTCATCGCCTCGTCGTGTACGAGGCGGCGCAGACACCGTAGCGAAGGAGGCTCCCGCATTTGGTCATTCCAACGCGATGGTTGCCAACGGTTACCATGTTGGGATGTTGTGTCTCTTCCGTCCGGATATCGGACAGCTCCGCAGGTGAGCACGGACCTGTCCGGCGACTGGGTCAGGCTGCGTGCGGCGGCGGAAGAGGCGAGCGAGCGGGCCTACGCCCCGTACTCACGATTTCGGGTCGGCGCCGCGGCGCTCGTCGACGACGGGAGGGTCGTCACCGGCTGCAACGTCGAGAACGCGGCGTACGGCGTGACCCTCTGCGCGGAGTGCGGACTGGTCTCGCAGCTGCACATCACCGGCGGCGGGCGGTTGACCCACTTCGTGTGCGTCAACGGTGACCGCGAGCTGATCATGCCCTGTGGCCGGTGCCGCCAGCTGCTGGTCGAGAATGGGCGACCGGACCTCCAGCTGCTCACCCCGCTCGGGATCCGCACCATCGACGAGGTCCTGCCCCAGGCCTTCGGGCCGACCGACCTCGAGCGCTGACCGCCACCCCGTACGCCGCACGCCGTGGGCGTGCGCCGTACCGACGCAAGGGAGACGAATGACCGAGCACGACGCAGTCGAGGTGATCATCGCCAAGCGCGACGGTGCCCAGCTGAGCGACAGCCAGATCGACTGGGTGATCGACGCGTACACGTCGGGTGCGGTCGACGACGCGCAGATGGCCGCGCTGGCCATGGCGATCCTGCTCAACGGCATGGACCGCCGCGAGATCGCCCGCTGGACCGGCGCGATGATCGCGTCCGGCGAGCGGATGGACTTCTCGACCCTGTCGCGGCCGACCGCGGACAAGCACTCGACGGGTGGGGTGGGCGACAAGATCACGCTGCCGCTCGCGCCGCTCGTCGCCGCGTGCGGCGTCGCCGTGCCCCAGCTCTCGGGGCGCGGGCTGGGCCACACCGGGGGCACGCTCGACAAGCTCGAGTCCATCCCCGGGTGGCGGGCGGCGCTCACGACCGATGAGATGTTCGCCCAGCTCGAGTCCGTCGGCGCGGTGGTGTGCGCGGCCGGTGACGGGCTCGCACCGGCGGACAAGAAGCTCTACGCGCTTCGCGACGTGACCGGGACGGTCGAGGCGATCCCGCTGATCGCCTCCTCGATCATGTCCAAGAAGATCGCCGAGGGCACCGGGTCGCTGGTGCTCGACGTCAAGGTCGGCACCGGCGCCTTCATGAAGTCGGTCGAGCGCGCACGCGAGCTCGCCGCCACGATGGTGGGTCTCGGTCAGGACGCCGGCGTGCACACCGTCGCGCTGCTCACCGACATGTCCACCCCGCTCGGGCTCACCGCCGGCAACGCGATCGAGGTCGCTGAGTCGGTCGAGGTGCTCGCCGGGGGCGGCCCCGCCGACGTGGTCGAGCTGACCCTGGCGCTGGCCCGGGAGATGCTCGCGGGCGCGGGCCGCTCGGACGTCGACCCGGCCGAGGTGCTGGCGTCCGGCCGGGCGATGGACGTCTGGCGCGAGATGATCCGAGCCCAGGACGGCGACCCCGACGCGCCGATGCGGGAGGC
>JAOPXF010000502.1 GCA_025965295.1 Nocardioides sp. | reverse complement strand
GGCCGCTCCGGCCCGGCCGAATCGGCCCCGTGGCCGCTCGCGTGCCTCAGGCGGCCGCGACCGCCTCCTCGCGGGCCTCGTCCGTGGCGTCCGCGGCGTCTGCCTCGCGAGCCCCGTCGGCCGGCTCGGCCGCGGGCCGGCTGGTCCGGGTGAACCGGCCCACCCCGCGGTTGAGGTCGTGACCGACGAAGACCGCGTCCACCTCGAAGGAGGTGACCTCGATCCCGGCCGAGTTGGTCCACACCTGGGCGTTGAGCCGTCCGTGCACCGCCACCGGGTCGCCGCGCCGCAGCGAGGCGGCGCAGTTCTCGGCCAGCGCGCGCCAGGCCGTGACGGTGTACCACTGGGTGTCGCCGTCGACCCACTCGTCGGTCTTGCGCTGGTAGCGCCGCGGGGTGCAGGCCACGCGGAACGTCGCCACCGGCACCCCTCCCGCCTCGCGGACGGTGACGTCGCCACCGAGCCAGCCCTGCAGGGTCACGTGTGTCTCGTTCATGGTGTCTCTCCTGTCTCGATCCGGGTGATCGCGACCGACACTCGTCGGCGTCGCCGACGTTCCGGGTGTGGTCGGCGGAGCACTGTGGAGAGCCCGGCAGGTGGCCGCCCTGTGGACGGAACCCGGTCCTACTTGAGCGCCCCTACTTGAGCGCTCGGGCCAGCCCGTCGCGGACGGCGGTGTAGGCCAGCAGCTCGGCCTCGATGGGCGCGATGACGAGCTCGCGCGAGACCGTGCTGACCGCCTCGCGCAGCCGCCGGTCGACCGAACGGGCCCGGCGTCGGGCCGTGCCCCGGACGAGCAACCGGCACAGCAGCGCCAGCAGCACGCCCAGCGCCACCCCACCGACCAGCAGCAGCGTCGGCACGGGGAGCCCGACGACCTCGGGGGTCGACGGCTGGGACAGCGTGAGCCAGCCGAGCACCGCCAGGACGCCGAGCCAGCCGGCGCCCGCCAGCGCCGCGACGATCAACAGCCACTGCACCAGGCGCACGGCGCCGGCCCAGACCGGCACCCGGTCGGCGCCCAGCTCGGTGCCGGCGAGCGCCCCGTCGAGACGGTCCCCGAGGTCGGTGAGCCGGGAGGTCGAAGCCCGCCGCACGGCGTCCGCCCACGGCCGGGCGAGCCCGTCGGACAGGTCGTCGGCGAGCGCCCGGACCTCGGTGTCGACCCGGGCCCGCTGGACCTGCGTCGGCTCCGGCATCGAGGTGCGCGCCCGGCCGGTCAGCTGCTTGCCGTCGGCCCCGAGGTCGAGGTGCAGGCGCTTGAGCGGGTCCGGCCGGAGGCGGGAGAACCACGCCGTGACCGGCCAGCCGGTCGCGCGCCCGGCGCGCAGCCGCACCGAGCGATCGACCGCGTCGACCACGGTCGGCACTCCCGCCGCGTCGGCGAAGGCATCGTCGAGGGCGGCGATCCGCTCCGGCGACAGGGCCCGCGTGCGGCCGGAGCCGGAGGCCTCCTCCAGCCGTCTCGCGACGTCCTTGAGGTCGGCCTCGAGGCGCTGGCGTGTCATCTTCTTGGCCCTGACCCGCTTGGCGATCTCGCCGCGCAGCTCGTTGATGCCGATGCCCTGCCGTGCGCTCACCGGGATCACGGGGACCTCGGGCAGGCCGTCCTGGGCGAGCAGCCGGCGTACGTCGTCGACCATGCCCTGGCGGCGGTCCTCCTGGACGGTGTCGATGTGGTTGAGGACGACGACCATGACGCCCTCGTGGCTGGCCAGCGGCGCGAGGTAGCGGTCGTGGATGGCGGCGTCGGCGTACTTCTGGGGGTCGAGCACCCACACCAGCAGATCGGCGAGCTGCACGAGCAGGTCGACCTCGAGGTGGTGCGAGACCTCGGTTGAGTCGTGGTCGGGCAGGTCGAGCAGGACCACGCCCTGGAGCGCGTTGTCCTCACGGCCGGTGTCGAGCATCGAGTCGCGGGTGGTCTGGTGTCGCGGCGGGATGCCCAGCCACTCGAGGAGCTCGTCGGCTCCCTCACGTCCCCAGACGCAGGCGGTGGCCCACGAGGTCGTGGGGCGGCGTACGCCGACCGCCGACAGCTCGAGGCCGGTCAGCGCGTTGAACGTCGACGACTTGCCGGACCCGGTCGCACCGGCGATCGCGACCACGGTGTGCTCGGCCGAGAGCCGCAGCCGTCCGGTGGCCCGGTCGACCATCTCGCGCGCGTCGTCGACCAGCTCGTCGTCGAGCCGGCCACGTGCCGCCTCGGTGGCGGAGTCGAGCCCGTCGATGCGGGCACCGATGTCGGTGCCGCGAGTGACCAGTTTCTTGGCCCCCTCGAGCAAGGACGTCATCTTCTCCCTCGACCTCGACCCGCAGAACACGCTGGGCGCTGCTGGTGGACATTGCTGGCACTCACCCTAGGGGGTGCCGTGATCACCCCGCGGAGTCGCCTCCGCGCTGGCGGCGGCGAAGCGGAGGTCGTCCACTCGGCGCGAGGCCTCCCTCAGCTGCTCGGGGACTCCCGGGACGATCCCCAGGCCGTCGAGCAGCGTGAGGTAGCGCGCCCGCTCGACCGCCATCAGCTCGCCGACGCGCCGCTGCAGCGCGGTGCGCGAGCGCTCCGCGAGCGTGCGGACCGCCTGGTCGCCGAAGACCGCCTCCAGCAGCTTCTGGCCGAGGACGGCCGAGCCGCCGGCGATGCCGACCTCGGCGCCGGTCAGCCCGACGGTGGAGGCGAACACCACGACCATCAGGGCGACGGCGAGGCCGTTGACGCCGTAGGCGAGAAAGCGGGCGGTGCCGCGCTTGTCGGCGCCCTCGGTGCGGACCATCTCGAGGACGTCCTGCTGCCAGTCGCGCACGGCCCGCTCGGCCCTGCGGCGCAGGTCGCGCGAGGCCCGCCCGAGGTCCTCGTCGGCGCTCGCGAGCAGGGCCTTGCCGGAGGCCAACGACTGCCAGGACGCCTCGGCCCGCTCGGCGGCGGCCTCGGCGTGCTCGAGGATCAGCGTCTCCAGCCCCGACTCGACGGCGACGGTCACCCGCTCCGCCTGCCGGGGCTTGCCCTTCACGGAGCTCACGAGGCGGTCGCGGAGCCGCCCGACGTGGGTCTCGAGGGACTTCAACAGCTCTCCGGTGCCGACGAACTCCTGCCACCGGGCCAGCACCTCGCCACGCAGCAGGGTGCCGTCGGCCGAGGCGGCCGTGATCGCGACGAGGGCGTCGTCGTACGCCTTGTCGGCGTCCTCGCGGAGGCGCTGGACCGCGGCGACCTGCTCGGCGGCGGCGTCGGCGACCCGATGCGTACGACGGGTCAGCGTGCGGATGGCGCCGTCGAGGGTCTGCTTGACGACCGCCGAGCGGGCTCCGGTGTCCTCGGCGAGGGACTCGAGCCAGCCACGGATGTCGGCCACCTCCGCCGCGGGCAGCA
>JAOPXF010000485.1 GCA_025965295.1 Nocardioides sp. | reverse complement strand
GCAGTATCACCGCGGCGTTGCCGAGCACCCCGATCGACAGCGGGCGGCGTTCGTCGCGCGCGGCCACCGCCATCTCGACCGCCTCCTCGAGCGAGCCCGCCTGGACGTCGAGGTAGCGGTGCTCGATCCGCCGGGTGATCCGGGCCTGGTCGACGTCGACGCAGATCGCGACGCCGTCGTTCATCGTCACCGCGAGCGGCTGGGCGCCACCCATCCCGCCCAGGCCGGCGGTGAGCGTGATGGTGCCCGCGAGGGTCGCCTGCTCGTCGGTCGAGGAGGGCCCCCTCGGGGCCCGTCTCGAGGCCAGGGACTCGGCCACCGCGGCGAACGTCTCGAAGGTGCCCTGGAGGATGCCCTGGGTGCCGATGTAGATCCACGAGCCGGCGGTCATCTGGCCGTACATGGTCAGCCCGAGGTCCTCGAGGCGGCGGAACTCCTCCCAGTTGGCCCAGTCGCCGACCAGGTTGGAGTTGGCGATCAGCACCCGCGGCGCCCACTCGTGGGTCTTCATCACGCCGACCGGCTTGCCGGACTGCACGAGCATGGTCTCGTCGTCCTCGAGGTCGCGCAGGGTCGCGACGAGGGCGTCGTACGCCTCCCAGTTGCGCGCCGCCTTGCCGGTGCCGCCGTAGACCACGAGGTCCTCGGGCCGCTCGGCGTTCTCGGGGTCCAGGTTGTTCATCAGCATCCGCAGCGGCGCCTCGGTCTGCCACGACTTCGCGGTCAGCTCGGTGCCGGTGGCGGCGTGGATCGGCAGCCGGGGGTTGGACGAGGCGCTCATGCGAGTTCTCCGATCACTTCTTCGACGGCGGCGAGCACGGCACCCGACGCGACCAGCGACACCGCGGTCTCGATCTCGGGCGAGAGGTGGCGGTCGGGGCCGGGGCCCTCGATGCCGGCGGAGCGGAGCAGGCGTACGACGGCGGCGGTCGCGGGCGACGGCTCCAGCGGCGCGCGCAGGTCGAGGGCGCGGGCGGCGGTCAGCACCTCGATGGCGACCACCCGGGTGAGACCGTCGACGGACCTGCGCAGCTTGCGGGCGGCCGACCAGCCCATGGAGACGTGGTCCTCCTGCATCGCCGAGCTCGGGATCGAGTCGACCGAGGCGGGATTCGCGAGCCGCTTCAGCTCCGAGACGATCGCGGCCTGGGTGTACTGCGCGATCATGTGGCCGCTGTCGACGCCGGGGTCGTGGGCGAGGAACGGCGGCAGCCCGTGGTTGCGCGCCTTGTCGAGGAAGCGGTCGGTACGTCGCTCGCTGATCGACGCCACGTCGGCCGCCACGATCGCGAGGAAGTCGAGGACGTAGGCCACCGGCGCCCCGTGGAAGTTGCCGTTGGACTCGACCCGGTCGGCCACCACGACCGGGTTGTCGACGGCGGAGGCGAGCTCGCGTCCGGCCACGACGGCGGCGTGCTCCACCGTGTCGCGTGCGGCGCCGTGCACCTGGGGCGAGCAGCGCAGCGAGTAGGCGTCCTGGACCCGGTTGCAGTCGGGGCCACGGTGCGAGGCCACCACCCCCGAGTCGGCGAGGACGGCGGTCAGGTTGGCGGCCGAGAGAGCCTGGCCGGGGTGGGGGCGGATCGCCTGGAGCTCGGCGGCGAAGACCCGGTCGGTGCCCAGCTGGCCCTCGACCGACATGGCCGCGGAGATGTCCGCGGTCCGGAGCAGCAGGCGCAGGTCGTGGATGGCCAGCACCAGCATGCCCAGCATCCCGTCGGTGCCGTTGATGAGCGCGAGCCCCTCCTTGGCCTCCAGCTCGACCGGCGACAGCCCGGCGGCGGCGAGCGCCTCCGCGGCGGGCATCAGCGTGCCGGCGGCGTCGCGGACCGGGCCCTCCCCCATCAGCGCGAGGGCACAGTGGGACAGCGGGGCGAGGTCCCCGGAGCAGCCGAGCGAGCCGTACTCGTGGACGACCGGCGTGATCCCGTGGGTCAGGAACGAGGCGAGCAGCCGGGCGGTCTCGACCCGGATCCCCGTGTGCCCGGTGGCGAGCGTGGACAGGCGGAGCAGCATCAGTGCCCGGGTCACCTCGCGCTCGACCTCGGGTCCGGAGCCCGCCGCGTGCGAGCGCACGAGCGACTTCTGGAGCTGGGCGCGCATCTCGGTGGGGATGTGCCGGGTGGCCAGGGCACCGAAGCCCGTCGAGATGCCGTACGCCGGCGTCGCGGCCGCCGCGAGCTCCTCCACGACCCCGCGCGCGCGCTCCATCGCGGCCAGGGACTCGGGAGTCAGCTCGACGCCCGCCCCGCCCCTGGCCACCGCGAGCAGGTCCTCGAACGGGACGGGTCCGACACCGACGGCGACTGTGGCTGGCATGGCTCCATCCAACGCCCGCACGGGATGCCTGGCCACGCCCACGGCCGCCCGGGCGTCTCGGATACCAGACTCGGCGCAGAAGTCCTTGATGCCCGCCACATCACGAATGCGGTTTCCGGTCGTCTCAACTGGGAATGGATGGGTACGTGCACACCACGTTCCGAGCCTGGGGGCAGCTCGGAGTGACCACTGACAGGCCCGGACGCTCCCCGCGTTCTCGGGCTCTCTGAACGGAGAGCAGCATGCGAAGCAGACTGATAGCCAGCTCCACGATCCTCGCCCTGGCGGCTGCGGGGACGTTCGCGCTCGCACCCGCCGACGCGACCCCCGCACGCACCAGTGCCAAGCCGACGCCGACGCACTTCGCGCTCCAGGCCTCGGGCTTCGGCACCCGGGCCCGCGGCGGCCAGGTCCCCGCCGGCTCTGACTCGACCGCCTTCCAGTACATCGGCTGCACGAACAAGGCCGGGCTCGACCGCGAGAACCACGAGGCAGAGGAGACGATCCCCGGCGCCGGTACGGCCTCCCAGGTCAAGACCCGGGTGTGGACGACCACCCAGGGCGACACCGTCTCCTCGTGGTCGCGCAACACGATCAAGAAGATCACCATGAACGACAGCCCGCTGGGCACCGTCGAGATCGAGGGCATCCGGTCGGTCTCGCACGCCTTCCACGACGACAAGGGCTTCCACGCCGAGACGGTCGCCGACATCGGCTCGATCGTCTACACGCCGCCCGGCGGCGAGCCGCAGACGCAGACGCTCCCCACGCCCGGCCAGCCCCTCGAGATTCCCGGCGTCGCGACCATCACCGTGGGCGCGAAGAAGAAGAGGGTCACCGCGAGCAGCGCGCTCGCAACCACCGACGTCCTCACCATCAACGCCACGGCGAGCGGCACGAGGGCGCGCATCGCCAGCTCCCACGCAGTGGTCCAGGGCGGCATCAAGTCCGGCATCTTCGGCGGCTACGCCTCCGGCACCCGCGGCGAGGCCGCCAACGGCAACGTCACCAGCGGCCGCACGCCCTACCTCGTGATGCCCTGCCAGGGCACCAAGGGCAAGGTCCGCACCAAGACCCTCGCCAGCGCCGACCTGGGCGGCAACCTGATCGCCCACGGTCTCGCCACCCGCGGCATGGCCAAGCAGACCGGTGACAGCGCGAGCGGCT
>JAOPXF010000433.1 GCA_025965295.1 Nocardioides sp. | reverse complement strand
CGCGGTCACCGAGACGGCCGAGAGGTGCGCGTAGATCGTGGACTCGCCGTCGAGGTGCTCGACCATCACCCAGTGCCCGTAGCCGCTGCCACCGTCGTCGTCGGCCACCGAGACCGTGCCGGGGGCGGCGGCGACGACCGCGTCGCCCTCGTCCCCGGAGCGGTTCCAGTCGACCGACTTGGCGCTCGGGCTGTGGTTCGCGCGGGTCGTGCCGGTCCAGCTCTGAGCGCACGGGAACGGCATCTCGAAGTCGGTCGCGGGCGTCGCCGAGGCCGGGGCCGCCGCGCACACGGCGGCCACAGTCAGGGCGGCGGCGAGCAGGGCACCGCACCGGGCGCGGCGGGGAGCGACTCTCATGCGACGGACATCTCGGACACCTCGGGATCGGTCGGCGATCCGAGTCACACGCACACCACGAGGACTCAGCCGCCACACAAGCGCTCAACCGTAACGCGGCCCCGGCGTGTCTGTCACGAACTACAACGATGTAGTGCTATAAGGCTCCGGACGGCGTCAGTGCCGTCGACGGATCAGGCCCTCCTGGGCGACGGTCGCGACGAGCAGGCCGTCCCGGCTGAACACCCGGGCCAGCGCCAGGCCGCGGCCGCTGGACGCGGACGGCGAGACCTGGTCGTAGAGCCACCACTCGTCGGCCCGGAACGGCCGGTGGAACCAGATCGTGTGGTCCAGCGAGGCCATCTGCACCCTCGAGGGGTTCACGTCGTGCGCCGACAGCGTGGCGCCGAGCAGGCTCATGTCGCTGGCGTAGGTGAACGCCGCGAGGTGCTCGACGGGATCGTCGGAGAGCCGCTCGTTGATCCGGATCCACATCCGCGCCCGGGCCGGGTGGGCGGGGTCCTCGGGCAGGCCGCGGCGGGAGGTGCCGAGGTGCCGGGCGTCGAGCGCGCCCCACTCCTTGGCGAGGGCGTCGGTCTCCTTGTTGCCCGCGGCGCGCATCAGCTCGACGAGGTCGAGACCCTGCTCGGGCGGAGGTACGTCGGGCATCGCGTCCTGGTGCTCGAAGCCCTCCTCGGGCCGCTGGAAGCTGGCGGTCAGGTAGTAGATCGGGTGGCCGTGCTGGCGCGCCACGACCCGACGGGTCGCGAAGGAGCGGCCGTCGCGGATCCGCTCGACGTCGTAGATGATCGGCACCGCCGTGTCACCGGGCAGCAGGAAGTAGGAGTGCATCGAGTGCGCGACGTACTCGCTGTCGACCGTGCGGACCCCGGCGAGCATCGCCTGCGCGGCGACCTGTCCGCCGTAGACCCGCGGGCGGGACGTGTCCGCCTGGCGGCCACGGAAGAGGTCGACGTCGAGGTCCTCCAGCGCGAGGAGGTCGGCGAGGGTGGAGGCGGGTGAGTCAGCCACGGTGCCGGATCAGCCCCTCCTGCGCGACCGTGGCCCCGAGGACGCCCTCCTGCGTGAACACCCGGGCCAGCGCGAGGCCGCGGCCGCCGGACGCCGACGGGCTCTCCTGGTCGTAGAGCCACCACTTGTCGGTCCGGAACGGCCGGTGGAACCAGACCGTGTGGTCGAGCGAGGCCACCTGCATGCCCGGGCTGGAGATGTGGACGCCGTGCGGCACCAGCGTCGAGCCGAGCAGGGTCATGTCGCTGGCGTAGGTGAACGCCGCGAGGTGCTGGAGCGGGTCGTCGGAGAGCTCCCCGTTGACCCGGATCCAGAGCCGGGCGCGAGCCGGCCGGCTCGGGTCGTCGGACAGGCCCTGCCGGGAGTTTCCGACGTAGCGGACGTCGAGCGCCGCCCACTCCCGCTCCCACTCCTCGGTGTTGGCGGCCCCGCGGGACCGGAACATCGCGCCGAGGTCGATGCCCTCCTCGGGAGGGATCGCGGCGGGCATCGCGTCCTGGTGCTCGAAGCCCTCCTCGACCCGCTGGAAGTTGACCGTCGAGTAGTAGATCGGGCGACCGTGCTGGCGCGCGACGACCCGGCGGGTGCCGAACGAGCGTCCGTCCCGCAGCCGCTCCACGTCGTAGATGATCGGCACCGCGGTGTCACCGGGCAGCAGGAAGTACGAGTGCAGCGAGTGCGCGACGTACTCCGGGTCGACGGTGCGGGCCGCCGCCAGCAGCGCCTGCGCGGCCACCTGGCCCCCGAAGACCCGCTGCAGTGAGGTCTCGGGCTGGCGACCCCGGAACAGGTTGACGTCGAGGTCCTCGAGGTCGAGCAGGGCGACGAGCTCGTCGGCGGATGCGGGCACGCAGGGCTCCTGGGCGAAGGGGGGAGAGATCAGGGCTGGTCGGCGTCGGAGCCGTCGGTGTTGTCGAGCCCGGCCAGGAACTGCTCGAACTGCTGCCCGATCTCCTCGCCGGTGGGCAACGGCTGGTCGTCGGCGAGCAGGCTGCTGCCGCTCTCCTCCGCGCGCTCGAAGGCGTCGTACTGCCGCTCCAGCGCGTGCACGACCTCCTCGACCTCGGCGTTGGCGGCGAGGTAGCGCGCGATCTCGGCCTCCCGGTCCTCGGCCTCGGCGGCCAGGCCGGAGAGGTCGACGGTGAGCCGGCCGGCGCGCTCGACGTGCTCGAGCAGCGCCGCCGAGGCCTTCGGGTAGTCGAGCTGAGCGAGGTAGTGCGGGATGTGCGCGACGAATCCCAGTGCGTCGTGACCCCACTCACCCAGGCGCAGCTCGAGCAGGGCCTGCGCGCTGCTGGGGATCCGCAGCTCGCCGCGCCACGGGCTGTCGCCGGTGATCAGGTCGGGGTTGTTGGCGTGGTGGGTGATCGCGATCGGCCGGGTGTGCGGCACCGCCATCGGCACCGCACCCATGCTGACCACGCGGGTCACGCCGAAGCGCTCCACGACCGTGCGCACCGCCCGGGTGAACGCCTCCCAGCGGTTGTCGGGCTCGGGCCCGCTCAGCAGGAGGTACGGCGTGCCGCCGCTGTCCCGGAGCAGCCGGACGACGAGGCGCGGGGCGTCGTACGCCTCGTAGTGGTCGCGCACGAACGACATCGGGGGCCGGCGGGCGCGATAGTCGTGGAACTGGTCGACGTCGAAGGTCGCGACGACCGGTCCGGCGTCGCCGAGGTCCACGAGGTGCTGGACGGCCCGGACGGCGGCGTTGCCCGCGTCGAGGAACCCGTCGAGGACCACCACCATGGTGAGCGCGCCCCCACGGTCGGTGTCGTCGAGCTCGGGCACGTCGTCGACGATGTGCACGAGCCGGGAGTCCTGGGACACGGGAGACGTCCTTCCTGGGCGGAGCTTGCTGGACCGGCGGGGTTCGCCGCCGTGGGGCAGCGCCCGTGGGCACCCACGATATTCCCCCGCGGCCGGCCGGGTCGCGGGAGGCCGCGCCGGGCGCCGGCGGGGTGACGACACCCACACCCGGGAACGGGTGCCGGCGTTGTTACTGCAGGGTAACCTTGCGGTCGCAATCCCCGCCCGTCCCCGACTGTCCCCCCGCACGTCCGCGACCGTCCCCGAGAGGAACCACCGTGTCGAGAGAGCCCCGACAGCTGCGCGAGGTCGTCTTCGTCGACGGCGTCCGCACCCCGTTCGGCGTCGGCAAGGCCAGCGGCCAGTACGCCGAGACCCGCGCCGACGACCTCGTGATCAAGTGCATCCGCGACCTGATGCGCCGCAACCCCGGCCTCCCGCCGGAGCGGGTGGACGAGGTCGCGATCGCCGCGACCACCCAGATCGGCGACCAGGGCCTGACCATCGGCCGCACCGCCGCCCTCCTCGCGGGTCTGCCGCAGAGCGTCCCCGGCTTCGCCATCGACCGCATGTGCGCCGGCGCGATGACCGCCGTGACCACCACCGCCTCCGGCATCGCCTTCGGCTCCTACGACGTCGCCATCGCCGGTGGCGTCGAGCACATGGGCCGGCACCCGATGGGCGAGGGCGTCGACCCGAACCCGCGCATCATGTCCGAGCGGATCGTCAACCCCGACGCGCTCGTGATGGGCAAGACCGCCGAGAACCTGCACGACCGCTACCCCACGATCACCAAGGAGCGCGTCGACGCCTACGCGGTCCGCTCCCAGGACAAGACCGCGGCCGCCTACGCCGCCGGCAAGATCCAGCCGGACCTGGTGCCCGTCGCGACTCGTTCCGCCGAGCAGGGCTGGGGCCTCGCGACGTACGACGAGCCGATGCGCCCGGGCACCTCGATGGAGTCGCTGGCGCAGCTGAAGACCCCGTTCCGTGCCCACGGCAACGTGACGGCCGGCAACGCCGCGGGCATCAACGACGGCGCCACCGCGGCACTCCTCGCCGACGAGGAGACCGCCAGGGAGCTCGGCCTGCCGATCCGGATGCGGCTCGTGGCCTACTCCTTCGTCGGCGTCGAGCCCGAGGTCATGGGCGCCGGCCCGATCCCGTCGACCGAGAAGGCGCTCAGGCAGGCCGGTCTCACCATCGACGACATCGGTGCGTTCGAGGTCAACGAGGCGTTCGCCGTCCAGGTGCTCGCGTTCCTGGAGCACTTCGGCATCGCCGACGACGACGCCCGCGTGAACCCGTACGGCGGCGCGATCGCCATGGGCCACCCGCTCGCCTCGTCGGGCGTGCGCCTGATGACGCAGCTGGCCCGATCCTTCGAGGAGCGCCCGGAGGTCCGCTACGGCCTCACGACGATGTGCATCGGCATCGGCATGGGCGGCACCGTCATCTGGGAGAACCCGAACTGGGAAGGGACAGCGAAGTGAGCACCGTGTTCGCCGACGAGGTCGTCACCCAGGCACTCGTCCGGTACCTGCGGGTGCCCGGGCTGGCCGGTGAGCTGGCACTGATCACGATCGACAACGGGCACGACCACACCCGGCCGTCCACCTTCGGCCCCGGCGGGCTGGCGTCGCTGGACGCCGCACTGGACGAGATCGAGGGCCACTCCCCTGTGCCCGTCGCGATCGCGGTCACCGGCAAGCCGTTCATCTTCGCCGTCGGCGCCGACCTCTCCGGCGTCCCACAGAT